>JAGODS010000205.1 GCA_017998135.1 Bacteroidales bacterium | reverse complement strand
AAACAGAACAGTACCGAAACAATTAATGCCCTGCTCCCACTCCTTGTCTGCAATCATTAAAGGATTATTACTGATTTTTTCAGGTTGATGTAGTTCCCTGCTTACAGCATAAGTATTGGCTATCCATCTGTCATCAGTGAATAAATACTTAAACTGCGGGAAACAGGAATTATTTATTAATAAAAAACTAACAGATATAAAAACAACTATTCTAAATATTCGCATCACAAAAACTAAATATTTGAATGTTTTATACTAATGCTACCAAAGACAACATTTGTTTTAATAGTCAGCACAGGAGCATTACTATCAAAACCCTGATTTTTATAAACCAGACTGCCAAAAGAATTATTACTGTTGTCAGGCATCTTGGTATTTCCAAAGACTGTATTAGAAATAATTTCTACATTGGTATTCGGATTAATTTTTATTTTAAACTCCGAAAATACGGCTGAAATTTGAACTGTTTTACTTGCTGACAGATTAATGTTGGAAAAATCTATTTGGCTCTCGCCGAAAACACAATTATAATTATTTATATTTTCATTATAATTATATTTCTGACTTGAAAAAACAGTGCTGTTTTCATTCCTTACACTACAGCTACTGCCGCAATTAGTTCTGCCTATCAGAAAAACTATACCGAGATAAATCAAAAACAAGCCAAAAACTATCCTGAAAACAGGCAACTGGATATTAAAAAAATATTTTATTATGAGTAAAAAGCCGAAAACTATCAGCAAAATACCCCAAAAAGCTGATGTGAACAATTCTATTTTCATATACTTTTATTTTAAAATTGAATTACAAAATTATAAATTTTTCTTATTCCTGCTATGTTTTTTATTTTTAAGGTAATTATCTTAATGCAAATTATTATTTATAATGTTTCACATTTGTAAAATGTGAAACATTTAAACCATTTATAGTATAAATAAAACAAAGCTTTAAAATTTACCTTTATTTACAATAAAGTTATAAATTAATCTGATTAGATAATAAATTTTAATTTTGTAAAAAATTTCGCATAGTGATTTTTACTAAGAAAATAAAACGAACTGAAGAAGAAGGCCTAAGCTTTTGGGAGCATCTGGAAGAGCTGCGCAGTATATTAATTAAATGTGTTATCTATGTTACAATTGGCTTTATTATATCATTTTTTTTCAAGAACTTTATTTTTGATGTAATAATCTTAGGACCCACAAAACCATACTTTATAACCAATCGCGCTTTTTGCTATATAGCAAGCCTCTGGAATATGCCTGAATTATGTCTTAATCAGATACCGGTAAAACTAATGAGCATAAATATGACCAGCCAGTTTGCAGTTCATATCAATATATCGCTAATATCTGGTTTTATTATTGCAATGCCACTAATATTATACCAGATATGGAAATTTCTGAAGCCCGCACTTCTGCCAAAAGAAAAAAAATATATAAGTAAAGCTGTTTTTGCCAGTTCTATACTCTTTTTCATAGGTGTTTTATTCAGTTATTATATCCTTGTTCCTTTAACAGTCCATTTTTTTAGTAATTATCAGGTCAGCCCTGTTGTTGAAAACCGTATAAACATAACTTCTTTTATCAGTTCTATAACTTCTGTTATCTTTTTTACAGGCTTAATATTTGAATTGCCTGTTATTACATATTTTCTTGTAAAAACAGGTATTCTAAAAGCAGAAACACTTATCAAAGCAAGAAAATATATAATAATATTAATTCTTTTTATTTCGGCAATAATTACACCGCCCGATATTTTAAGCCAGATTATTGTCAGCATACCGATTTTTGCTCTTTACGAATTAAGCATTTTTATTGCAAAAAAACAACATTAATTTTGTACAATAAAATATTTTTTATCCCTTCATTTTCAATTTTATTTAATTTTGTACTTTTTATTTTTTACAAATTTCTCCTTAAACAGTTTTTTTTATGAGTATCTTTTCCTTTTTTAAAAAAGAAATAGCGATAGACCTTGGAACTGCTAACACTATTATTATTCATAATGATAAGGTAGTGGTTGACGAGCCTTCAATAGTTGCAATAGAACGAAATACCAATAAAATCATTGCTGTCGGTAAAAAGGCTATGATGATGCACGGTAAAACCCACGAAAATATTAAAACAATAAGACCGCTAAGAGGCGGTGTAATAGCCGATTTCAGAGCGACTGAATATATGATTAGAGAATTTATTAAAATGACTGGAACTAATAACAGTTTTTTTACTCCTGCCTTAAAAATGGTTATTTGCATTCCTTCAGGAATCACTGAAGTGGAAGAGCGGGCTGTCAGGGATTCTGCCGAGCAAGCTGGCGCTAAAGAAGTTAAATTAATTCACGAGCCTATGGCTGCTGCTATCGGAAACGGTATTGATGTTCTTGAACCGCAGGGTAATATGATTATAGATATTGGCGGTGGAACCTGCGAAATTGCCGTTATTGCTCTCGGTGGTATAGTTTGCAGTAAATCTATCAGAACTGCGGGCGACGAATTTAATAATGATATTGAGGAATATATGCGAAAACAACATAATATCCATATTGGTGAACGAACCTCAGAACGTATTAAAATTGAAGTAGGAGCAGCAATGAATGAAGTTGATAATCCTCCCCCTGACTTTGCAGTACATGGTAGAGATATGATGACCGGTATTCCTAAAGAAATTAAAGTTAATTATTCAGAGATAGCAAACGCCTTAGATAAATCTATTTCAAAAATAGAGACTGCTATTTTGCAAGCATTGGAAATGACCCCTCCTGAATTATCGGCAGATATATTCAGAACAGGTATTTATCTTGCTGGCGGCGGCTCTTTACTTAGAGGTTTAGATATCAGGATACATCACAAAACAAAACTACCGGTTCATATTGCAGAAGACCCGCTAAGAGCTGTTGCAAGAGGAACAGGTATAGCTCTGAAAAACTTTGACAAATTCACCTTCCTTATCAAATAATTGATTCCCTCTAAAACTATACCTTAACGGTATTATTATGCGAAATTTAATAAGTTTTATTATTAAATATAATTTCATTTTATTATTCTTAATATTTGAAAGTTTTTCCTTTTTATTAGTATTCAAAAATAATTTTTATCAACAAACTTATTTTTTCAATTTTACTAAAAATATCAGCGGAAATATTCACAAAAATATTGATAATATTTTTTTATATTTTTCATTAGCTAAAACTAATCAAAAATTGGTTGAAGAGAATACTTTATTAAAAAATAGAGACATTAATCTGTTTGTTCCTGTAAATAATAAATTCATTATTAAGAACGATACTTTATACAAGCGCAAATATACTATTTTGTCTGCTAAAGTTATTAATAATTCGGTTAATAAAAGAAACAATTACCTGACTATTGATAAAGGCAGTAATAACGGAATTAAACCTGATATGGGTGTTATAACAAATGAAGGAGTTGTTGGCATAATAAACAATGTTTCGTATAACTTTTCTACTGTTATTTCATTACTTAATAATAAAGCCAAAATAAGTGCAAAAATCAAACGCAACAATTATGCAGGTACTTTAATCTGGAGTGGAAATGAATATAATATTTGCCTACTAAAAGACATACCCTTGCACGTTAAATTATTTGTTAATGATACTATTATTACCAGTGGATACTCTTCAGTTTTTCCGCCGGGTATTTCTCTCGGAACCATTCTTTATTACAAACAAAATCCCGGTGATAATTTTTATACCATTTATATTAAATTAAAAGTGGACTTTAAAAGGATTTCTGATGTTTATGTAATTGACAATATTTTACAAAAAGAACAAGAATTACTGGAAAAAAGAAGCAATGACTAAACTTATATTAAATAAAATTTTTTCATTTTTTTTATTGGTAGCAATACAGGTTGTTATCTTAAATAAGATACAATTCAATTATTATATTAATCCTTATTTATACATAGTTTTTATTATCCTTTTACCTCTCAACATTCCCGGATGGATACTTTTAATTTCTTCATTTTTGCTTGGCTTTGTTATTGATTCTTTTTCTGATACTTATGGTATGCACTCAGCGGCTTCGGTTTTAATTGCTTTTTGCCGCCCCTGGATACTGAAAATAACCTACCCAAAGCAAGATTATGATGCAACTATTCTACCCTCTCTTAAATATTTTGGGTTTAGAAGGTTTTTCAGTTATTCTCTTATTATGGTATTTATTCACCATACTACTCTTTTTTATATTGAAGTATTCAATTTCTGCGAAATATTTCATACTTTCTACAAAATTATTTTAAGTTCCGTTTTTACAATGCTTTTAATCATATTATCTCAATATATATCCTATTCTCAAAAAAAATAACCAACCTTTAATTATCCTGTATTATTAATACCGTTTTCTTAACTACAAACAAAAATACCAGCGTTAGGCGGAGCGTCCACAATTTTGATAATTATAATGAGTTATCAAATTATATACAAATATAATGATATAATAAGAAATATGGGCAAGAAGATTATTTTAAAAACAAATATTGAACTATAATAAATTAGCACACTAAATAAACTCCTGGACAGATAAGGACGCGGGTTTGCATAATTAAATAATGAAGAAACAAACCATATAATATTTGACACTCCCTGTTTTATTAGCGGAAGAAGCAAACCTAAGACAACAATTTAAAAAAAATAACAGTATTGGACAATAATTTCAAATCCTTTACGTATATTAAAAAAAGCATATTTTATTATATTAAAAGAAATAGATGAGAATATATTTCAAATACAAAAATGATAATAGAATAAGTTTAATTTATTCAGCCCCCCAAACTACAGCCTTCCCTTTGATAATTCAGCAAAACAATTAGGTATCCCATAGATTACCCTTAGGC
>JAGODS010000204.1 GCA_017998135.1 Bacteroidales bacterium | reverse complement strand
TTGTGCTTTTGGTCAGGATTCATTATAATAAAATAAATACAAAGGTATGGGTTTTTTTCAAACCTCACCCCAGCCCTCTCCTTGTCAAAGGAGAGGGAGTTGTTCCCTCTCCTAATTTTAGGAGAGGGTTAGGGTGAGGTTAAATTTAAGGTTCTCATTCCCTCTCCTAATTTTAGGAGAGGGTTAGGGTGAGGTTAAATTTAAGGTTCTCATTCCCTCTCCTAATTTTAGGAGAGGGTTAGGGTGAGGTTAAATTTTTAGGAGAGAGTTAGGGCTGAGGTTATATTTTTAGGAGAGGGTTAGGGTGAGGTTAAATTTTTAGGAGAGAGTTAGGGCTGAGGTTATATTTTTAGGAGAAGGTTAGGGTGAAGTTAAATTTTCAGGAGAGGGTTAGGGTGAGGTTAAATTCAGGCTGAGGTTAAATTTCAGGCGAGAGTTAGGCTGAGGTTAAATTCAGGCTAAGGTATATCTAATTTTGTTTTACTTTGCGGTTAAATTTTTCCTGACTTTTTGAGATGCACATTAATTAACCTGATTAATTCATAAACTTTATAATTGTTTTATAAACCTTTGCCTTTCCTGATATTTTTGAGAATAACATCACAATTTATTGTGGTGTTATAAAATTTCACTTTCCCTCTCTTCTTAACCGCTTTAGCGGTTTTTAATTTATCTTATGAATTATTCAGGTTAAATTGTATCCATCAATAATATTGAATCTGCCTATAAAACATTTATTAAATCTCTTTGAACTAAGCGAAACGATTTTTTTGAATAATTCAGGGTATATGTTTTTCAATTCGCGAACTAAATCTATTCATTTCAGATGTTGAAATTTTTACTTGCTTAGCTATTTTTTTCCATTCTTTAACAGCACTTAGCACCTCTTGAATAATTTCCTTACAAACTCGCTTTTCAAGCATATATTCTTCCCCTGAGTCCAACAATAAGTTTAAGTCTGATTCATTAGATGAAGCAGAAACAAGAAGGCTTTGGTAATTGTTCAATGAAGGATTTATATCAAAAGCGGGAGAGAGTGTCCAACCTTTAGCGGTCAGCAGAAAACCATGATTCCTGAAGTGGTCGTCAGTGTTTCCTATGCAAATATTAAATGCTACTCTTCGGTAAAGCTCCATTAGATTATTTTCAACATTAGTGCAAGCTTTTACAATAAAATCTACCAAATCCAAATAACCATATCCGTTCGCATAATTATCCCCGTCTGAGAGTCCAAGCATAGTCATTGCCGAGGCGAAATGAATGCGCTTCCCTTCTTTGGTACGGTCAAAACGCTTAGATAATAAAGTATGGTATTTTTCCAAACCTGCTATCAACCTCGTAGAAGACACTTTTATTCCAGCTTTTCCAGCCAATAGATGAGAGAAATGTTCCCAAAGACCTATATCGTATTCATCTTTGAAACTCGGAAATTTCGCTATATTTAGATTTTTATGTTCGTCAATGATACTGGATTTAGGCCTTGCCCCTCCCAATGAACTTCCGGGTTGAACCAATTGAATAATCCATTTCATCTCTGGTAACTCATTTTTATCTTCACTATGCTCTATTTCTAAACTTGCCTGCATCAGGTTCCGCAAACTTGTCAATGCTGGTATTTTTAAAGAAAAATGATTATTGATAAAATTTCCTGTAGGTTTTATTTTAAAACGTAATCCACCCATTCTTGAGAAATCGTCTATGCCTATAAGGTAGTCAAATGAAGTAAGTTTTCTACTGGGACGTTTTTCTTCACGTGCAAATATTTGTTCCCTCCTGTTGAGCAACAAACGACCCCATCTGTCCGGAAGAGCATCCGAAAAACAACCGAAGATATCTTTTCCAGGTTGGGTATATTGCATCCCTTGATAATTGTTTATATCATCGCTTAAAAATATATCGCTATGCTTTTTCAGCCAGTCTTTGCTATATTGAAAACTATATATCTCCGAACCGCGAAGATTATCGAAGCTCAACTCCCCGATTAGCTCCGCCTCTTTTAACCAGTCAAAATCCGCATAAACCCAAATTTTCATCATATACTATTCCTTTTTTGCCGCCCTTTTTCTTGTAATCAATCCTAAGTCCTGTAAAGCTTTTCCCATTATATCATCTTTAGCTATACAAAGAATGTCATCATCCAATTGCAATGCGTAAAGCACCCGAAGATAAATACCGACAGCTACCGTTGGCAAACCTCTTTCTACACGCGAAACTGTCAAATCTGAAACCATAGCCCGATCTGCAATTTGTGCAATACTCAGATTACGCCTAAGCCGGGCTAACTTTATTTGCTCGCCTACCTTATGCATCTTATCTTCCAATTTTCTGGGTAACTTAGTCCCCATTGTATTTTTTGTCATAGCTTTAACCTTTCATATAATTTGCAAAAATAACTATTTTTATTTATTTAATGATATGTTGAATAATTATTATTGATTTTTTTCACAATTAATATAAATTTGGAAATCAATGCGTTCATTTTTGGATAAAGTATATATTAGACCACTATTAAAAGCCTTTTTACATTAAATCTCTTTTATAATTCTTTGCGATTAAAATTTTATATCTTAAAGTTCTCTCATATATATATTCTCACTCTCTAATTTATCCCCTCTCCTAAAGTTAGGAGAGAGTTAGGCTGAGGTTAAATTTTCAGGGTTATGGGGTCATCCCCTCTCCTAACTGAGCGAAGCGGTCTCATTAGCCCCTTTAACTAAGCGAAGCGACCTCTTGAACATCTTTGAATAAATATATAAAGTGAAAAAAATCAATTAAATATTGCGAATAACCGACCTCATAACCGCCTTTATAATCAATTTTAGATTGAGCATAAATAATCAAATCATTCTTAAAGCCTCTTACTGCTCTAAAGCTGCGGTTTATTTCTTAGCGTCTTTGCGCTTAATAAATCCATCATTCTTAGTGCTTCTTAGTGTCCTCCGTGCCTCAGTGGTTAAATTCTTTGCGCCTTTGCGTCTTGGCGGTTAATAAATTCATCATACATTTTATGCTCTTTATAATATAAATTCCCAGATATATATTAAAAGAGAGTAGAATTAACCCTCGTCTGTTTCTCAGAAAAGTGCAAGATAAGAAAAAATATTTAACAGTGAAAGCCTAAACTGTTATTCCGCTTTTACGTTTATTTTATTCTTGTACCAAAATTCTTTCTATATCAAATGATTTACTTTTATCTTCTTATACTTTTTACCCATACTTAAAGTTATGGCAGTATAGTCTTTAATTATTAATTCTCCTTTTTGTAAGCCTGCAATTGCTTCTTTTATTTCCTGAAACTCACTTCCGCTTACTCCAAATAAATCTTTAATCACCTTATCATTTATTGTTTGCTGCTTCATTATTAAGGGGTATTGTGCATTTGCATAAAAATCGAAATGCTCACTTTTATAACTTTCCATATTTTGTGTTGATAGAATAATGCTTAAACCTTTATTCCTTCCAACTGCTATAAGATTTCTCAATGGTCTGTTATCAAAGTCAAGCATATAATGCGCTTCATCAATTACTGTAAAATGTCTAATTTCCACACATTCATCATTTACTTCCTGCTTTTGTAAATTCTCATACATTATATTTAATTTGGCTATTGTGAAATAGACTATTGCCTTGGCAATAGGACCATCTTTTGGAAAGCCATCCATTTTAATAATAAAACTATTATTTATCAGATTAATGTCATCATCAGCAATAAATAAATTGCTTCTCATTAATTGTTGCAGCAAAGATTTAACTGAATCAGTTTTTTCAGCATCTTTCGGCGTTTGTAAAGCTGTATATTCATTAAAAATAATATCAAAACTAACAGGTCTATTTTTTGTTTTTTTATAGGAATTTATCACTGCCAAAGAAAGCCTGTTAGACATATTGGCGCTTATCTTGGCTATATCAATTGAACATAAAGCATTACTAAGTTCTGTTGCATAAAGATTTATTTCATTTTGCGTTTTCCCTTCAAAATTCTTAAAGGGACTAAAGGGCAGCGGGGTTTTAATTGGGTCTATTATACATTCACTATCTACTTCCAAAAGGTTTAACCAGTCGCTATTTGAAGGGTCTGAAAACTCTCCTTTATAGTCAAATAATAAAAAGTTGACAGGGTATGAAGTTTCTACTGACGAGTTTCTTATCTCGTTTAATAAAACAGCTAATAAATTGGTCTTTCCCGATCCAGTACTACCTGATATTATTATTTGTGTATTAGGTATTTCTTTTCCATTAACATTTAGAAAAGCGTCAATATCATCCTCATATTTACCTAAATGTAGATTAAGAACAGGAATGCTGCTTTTTGACTTGCTTTGTGTCCACAATGATTTGTTTAATAACCATTCATCTAATTTCTCTGTATTTAGTAAATACTTTGCTCCTTCTATCATTTCATTATTAATAACTTTACTTTTTAATGGTAAATTATCCCAATCTATTACTATGTCATTATATCTTATTTTTAATAAAGCTGTCCATAAATGTGTATAATCATTTCTTGTGAAAACTGTATCGTGGAAATGCTGATTGGAGGTCAGTTTTATTTCATTTATTAATTTTAGATTTCTTCTGCTATGCAAACTTAATCCTGCCATTAATGATATTCTTTGCATCAGATTATTTGAAACCTGTAAAGGTTTTATTTCAGTTGAATAATGCTTCAAATTAATTCTTTCCTCTATCTTATTTTTTAATTGAAAGATCTGTTGGCTCAAATCTTCGGCCAGTCTTATATTTACAAGTTTTATTTCTTCCATAATTTATAAGTTTATTTGTGTTCCAAAATAACCTGTCTCTATTTCTGTTTTTTGCTGTTCTTTATCTCTTATCAGAGTTAAAGCTTTTGATATAAAAGGTTCTATTTTT
>JAGODS010000203.1 GCA_017998135.1 Bacteroidales bacterium | reverse complement strand
GAATAGTAGTATGTGTGCCTGTATTAAGAACAATATTATCAACTGAAACGGGCGGTATGGTATGCACCACAATTTTATATACCGGCAAATGATCAATAATTAAGGTATCAGGTACACCTTTATTATTTAATGTATGAACAAAATTATATTTCATCAGCCCAGTTCTTGTGTCATAAAAAGTCATATTAACATTAGTTTCAGTAGGCTTGCCATAAATATCAAGCAGATTAACCTGTGCGGTAGTAGAATTTAAAGCCTGCGAAATAACCACATTAAGAGCATTTTTAAAAGATTTTTCGCTGCTTGCATCAAAATAAGTCCCTACGCAATCAAATTCTTGTTTAAAATTTGCACCAATTCCAATAATAAAAGGTTTAAGAGTAATACCTTTTTTTTGCAATAAAAGAGAAGCGGCACATGGGTCTCCGAAACATTCTTCAATCCCGTCAGTAATTAAAACAACAATATTACGACAATCTTTACAGGGAGTAAAATCTTCGGCAGCCGCTTCAAGAGAAGCAGCTATAGGTGTTGTCCCCTTTGGAACTATAGTTTTTAATTTTTTCTTAATCAATTCGGTATTATCCTTTCCAAAAGGAATTTCAAGCTTAGTATCATTGCAATCCTGAGGAGGATATTGTTTCTGATGACCATAAACCCTTAATGCCAATTCCAGATTTTCAATATCCCTAAGACTGTCAAGTACATTATTAAATATTTTTTTTGCTATAGTAATTTTCATATCGGTTTGCCAGCGGGCAAACATACTTTGTGAAGCATCAAACACAAAAAGTATTCTTGTAGTTGGCTTAGGCTTTTCTTTAGGTTTTTGCGCCTCTAAACCAATAACTGATATCAGTATAAGGAATAAAATAATATTTTTGAAATAAGTTTTACACATTAGTTTGTTATATATTTTTTTTCTTTTTATTAAAATATCAGAAACTCCATTTTAATAATCGCCAATAGTTTCATTAATCTGACAAAGCGCCTCTTTAAGCTGAATATCATCAGGAGCAACACCGTGCCACTTATGAGTACCCATCATAAAATCCACACCATAGCCCATTTCTGTTTTCATAATAATAACAACAGGTTTTTCATTAGACGTTTGTTCCTTAGCCATTTTAAAAGTATGAAGAATATCCTCCATATTATTTCCATCCATCTCAAGAGTAATCCAGCCGAAAGCCTCAAACTTTGCCTTAAGATTACCAAGGGGTAAAACTTCATTCACAGGACCATCAATCTGTTTGCCATTATAATCAATAGTAGCAATTAAATTATCTATCTTTTTAGCAGTTGCAAACATAATAGCTTCCCATATTTGACCTTCCTGCAATTCTCCGTCTCCATGCAAACTATAAATTAAAGCGTCATCATTATTTAATTTTTTAGTCATAGCAGCACCAATCGCAACTGACAAGCCTTGCCCCAGCGAACCAGTAGCAATTCTAACGCCAGGAATATTTTTATCAGGTGTAGGATGACCTTGTAATCTTGAACCGAGCTTTCTGAAACTACCCAATTCTTTAATGTCAAAATAACCGCTTCGGGCTAAAACACTGTAGTAGGCAGGCGAAATATGCCCATTAGATAAAATAAAAACATCTTCATCAATTCCATTCATCGTGAAATTTTTTGGATTATGCTTCATTATCTCAAAAAACAAAGCAACCAAGTAGTCAGCACAACCAAGCGACCCGCCAGGATGTCCTGAAGCAGCCGAATGAACCATTCTCAGAATATCACGTCTCACCTGCGAGGCAGTATCATTTAACTCACTGATTTTTGCCATATTTATATATATTTTTATAACTCAAAATTTATCATTTTATTGAAAGCAAAGATATTCTATTTATAATAATTATTTTTATTTTTTTTTCAACAAAACGTAACCCTAAAAAATTTCTATACGTAAAAATACGTATTAATCACATAAGTAAAAATACTTATTCTGAGTTAAACAATTCTTTTAAAGATTATTATGGAGCTATTTAAATATTTAGAAATTATACTTATAAGCTCGGTTAAATTTGTAGCCGGTGCACCTATTTCATTTATACAAGGATTAAATTTCGCAGAAACTTTAATATTAACTTCTGTTGGAGGATTAGGTGGAGTTTTGTTCTTTTATTATTTTAGTAAGCTTATTCCTAAGAGTTTAAGCAAATATTTTATTAAGAAAGAAAATGTTGATAATAAATCAGTGAAGGGATTTAAAAATAAAATTTTATATTTTATTCAAAATAAATATGGTTTAACAGGTATTGTTGTTTTAACTCCTGTTCTTTTATCTATTCCGCTGGGAACTATACTTGCAAAAAAATATTACACCAACTCGTATAAAGTTGCTTTTTATCTAAGTTCATCAGTATTTGCCTGGGCAATAATTGTCAGTTCATTGGTTCATATCTGGTAAAATATTCAATTCCCTGCATAAACATTCTCAAAAAAAATAAATATTCTGTTGTTTTTATTTTATCCGGATTTAAATTCAGTATATTTAATAAAACCAATTAGTGTGCATTTATAATGTCTTGTATTTTACAATTATAACGCAGTGTAACTCTGAGATATAGAAAATATTTTGCAGGGAAATTCTATATTATGGATTGACAGTAATTAGCAGCTTACAATTTACTATTAAGAAGTTTGCCTGAGTTTACAAGTTTGAAGAGAGATTTTTCTTTAAGGGCTTTTTTAATTTCGTCAAGATAAGTATTATTGTGGAGGTCAGAGCCGAGAAAACTCACATATTCTTTATCAATAAGCCATTCAGCCACTTTTTTAACAGGAATGGAATAATAACCGGTTAGAGAGCTAATGTTTATTTGTAAAAAAATATTTCTGTCAATTAAAGATTCATATTTTTCTTTATTACCATGCCAGTAAGTATATCTTTCGGTATGAGCCAATACTATTTTGTATCCCGAACTTTGCAAATCAAAAACAATTTGAAAAAAATCTTCAGGTTCATTAATAAAAGGGATTTCAAGCAAGAGATAATTTTTACCAAAAGTAAGCAACTTTTCATTCTTAATTCTCTTACGGAAAAACTCGTCAGTATGGTATTCGGCAGCAGCATCAATTTCAACAGGAATACCGGCGTTTGTAAGACTGGCTCTGAGGGTTTTTAATCCGTGCAAAATATCTTCAGCAGTATTATTGTAAGAATTAGAATTTATATGAGGCGTAGTAAAAAGTTTTCTATAACCCAGGACATACATTGCCCTGATGAGTTCTATTGACATTTCAAGCGATTCAGAACCATCGTCAATACCAGGTATAAGATGCGAGTGCATATCCGTTGCAACAAGTGAATAGTCTTTTAAAGTTTTTCTGCCAAAACCGAATAATTTCATAAACTGAATATTTATATGCTATTTTGAGTCTTTAAGTTCAATTAATTCTACATCATAAATCAGAGTAGCTCGTTTAGGTATTTTATTATCATCTCCGTGCAATCCGAAAGCAAGATAAGAAGGCAAAATAAATTTAGCCTTATCGCCTACCCTTAATAAAAGAACGCCCTCATTCAACCCAGTTTCAATTAAAGCCCTATCAATAACAAACGATTTGGGACCTGTTTGTTTAGAGCTATAACAAAGAGTTCCGTTAATAAGTTTAATTTCATAATTAATAACTGCAGTTTTTCCAGTTTCTGCTTTTAAACCATTACCCTCCTTATAAACTAAGTATCTTAATCCCGTAGGAGTCTTTTTCATTTTCCATCTATATCTTTTTATCAAAGCATCAATTTCCTCGTCTTCAGTTTTAATCAACTTTTTATTAACCTGCTCAAGCGTTTGTTTTAATTTTTTTTCATCAACAGCTTTGCTTTGCTCCTTTTTGTTATTACATTGTAAAAACAAAAATAAAGAGCATATTATAAGGAATACAAATTTAAAATTCATATTTATAAAGACTTCAATTCATCTAACAATTCTTCAAATCTTTTAACAGTATCTGCAAGAGAGGCTTTATATGAGCCGCCTGCAGCATTTTTATGTCCACCGCCATTAAAATATTTGGCAGCAAAATCATTGACAGGATTATCGCCTTTAGACCGGAAAGATATCTTAATTTCATTTCCAAGTTCCATAAATAAAGCAGAATAAATAATATTATTAATGGAAATAGGATAATTGACAAAGTCTTCGGTATCGCCGGTCTGGTAATTAAATCTTTTCAAATCCTCTTTAGTAAGAGCAATGTAAGCTTTTTTATATTCAGGGATTACTTTTAAAGCGTCAGAAAGGCAATAACCTAATAAACGGAGGCGATTCTCAGAAAAAGTATCATAAACAAGATAATGAATTTGCTGGGGGTTAATATTAAATTTAAGTAATTCGGCAGTAATTCTGTAAGTCTCGGGATTATTGGAAGAATAGCTAAAAGAGCCGGTATCTGTCATAATGCCGACATATAAACATTCGGCGATTTCTTTATTAAGTTTATCTTCAGCATTAGAATTAACAATAAAATTAAAAATAAGTTCAGCAGTAGAAGAAACATTAATATCGGAATAAATAAAATCAGTAAAATCGCCGGGCAAAGGATGGTGGTCAATAAGAATTTTAAAGGCTTTTGAGCTGCTAAAAACATCAGACAGCTTACTCATCCTGTCTTTTGAATTAAAATCGACACAAAAAATAAAATCAACATTAGAAATAATTTCTTTACATAAATCAAAATGCTTACTACCAAAAATAATTTTATCAGCAGAAGGTAACCAGGATAAAAAATCAGGAATACCATTAGGTATAATGACATTTACCTTATGATTTGATTGTTTAAAAAAATTAAATAACGCCAAAGCTGAACCAACGGCGTCTCCATCCGGATTAATATGAGTTATAATAGCTATGTTGC
>JAGODS010000202.1 GCA_017998135.1 Bacteroidales bacterium | reverse complement strand
ATACAGTATTATATAAAAAAATAAAAAAATACTGTTTTTTTTTATACAATAGTAACAAAATGTTTTTTACCCTTGCAAAAGGGTATTTTCTTAAATTTTTCACAAACAATAGTTTTTAGAGGTGCCCATAAGTAGCGGTAATTGCACAATAGATAATAATGTTATAGGACATACAACACAACCAAACAGCATAGTAAACGATGGTCAATGGGGTTTAATAGGAATAAGAAGCGAAAGTTCAGGAAATATTGTAATTTCAAATAATACATTAGCAAATATTTCAAGTATAAGCGGTTTGTGGAATGCTAAGACTATAGGAATTTATAATAATTCAGGAACTTGTACAATTATTAAAAATACTGTATATAATATCTCAGCAGCTTCCAATAATGGTTCTTCAACTGAAATAAAAATAGACGGACCTGTTGCAGGAATAGTTAATAATAGTATTTATTCAAACGCTAAACAGATTATTTCGCAAAATAATGTTTATAATATTATAAGTACTATAAGCGGTAGTTATGATGCTACTTTATACGGTATTATTTCAACTGGTACTGAAACTTCTTCTACTCAGCATTTAGTTGAACGAAACATTATTTCCTCTATCTATGGCGGAACTAATAATCCTAAAGTTAAAATCATTGGTCTTGATATAGAATCTACAAATACAGATGTTATTAATAATATGATTTGTCTCGGTATTAATGCCGACGGCAGCCAGGTTAACTCTCCGGTTACTATCACCGGAATTTATAATTCTTTTAACAATCCCAATCTTTCGACTAATCATAATGTTTTTTTCAATTCTGTTTTTATAGGCGCTTCACAGGTTACAAGCGGAACTAATAATACATATTGCTTTCAGAGCACCTATAATCAAAGCACAGTAAAAAGCACTTTCAACCTAAATAACAATATCTTCGTTAATATGCGTTCCAACATATCAGGCACGGCGAAACATTATTGTCTTGCTTTTATAAAATATACATTTATCAAATCCGATTACAATCTCTTTAACACGGCCGGAAGCTCTGATGGAGGTTATATTGGCAATATAAACGGGGCAGACTATAATAATATACTCTCCTGGCAGGGTACTAACTTTGATAATAACAGTATTGCAGGCAACCCTAACTTTATCAATACTGCTTCAGCTAATCCTGATTTGCATTTACAAACACCCAGTCCTGCTTCTGGAAAAGCTATATCAACAGGCATTGTAAATATTGATATTGACGGAGACCCGAGACCTGCCAAACCTGCTATAGGCGCTGATGAAATTAACAACTGTACTGCTGTTATTAAGTTATTTGCTGAAGTTGGTGCACCCGCTTACGGAACTGAGCATTATATAGCTCTTAAATGGGAAAAAGCAGCCAAAGCTTCCAAATATCTGCTTGAGTATTCTGAAAACAATAAAGACTGGATAAAAGCTTACGAAGGTACAGACAGCAGTTATTCTCATAATTGCGCTGACAAACCCAATTCTCCGTTTTATTATAGAGTAAGCACATATATTGCCGATGCCTGGTGCGATCCTGCTCTTTGCTCTACATATCCTATTTATACTGCCTGCGACCTACCTGATATTAATATCAATAATCCTACCAATTATACGCTTTCTATAACTTTTAACTCCGAAAGCCCTGTTGTTAACCCTGACTATACACTTTACTCCATATATTGTATTACAACCGGCAACTATGTTCAGGCTGACGGTTCTACCGGCGCTGATGAAATTTTTAAAACCAAAGCCCAGTGGGGAGTTATTACTGTTATAAAACTAAACAAAAATACTGAATATTGCTTTTATGCTAAAGCCCAAAACAAAGATGGTTATCTTAGTTATAAATTTAACAAAAAATCCGCTTTTGACAACAACGATAATTTCCTGATAGATATTCCTGAAATTACAATAATTAAAGAAAGTTTTGATACTAATCCTCCTATAAAATATGATAATGAAACAAATACTGACAATGATTGGCTGGCTAACGATGGAGCCAATATAAGTAATGGGGGCTATTTCAAATATTTTGGCAGCAGTGGAATTTCTGGTGCAACTTCATACAAATACCTGACAGGAATGCAGTCCTGCGTTCACCATCCCTTTAATGAAAATTTCCTTCGAACACCTATCCTAAACCTAACAGGTGCTACTACTATAAAAATGTCTTTCAAAATACCTATCAGATATGAAAATGCTAATGAATATTTACATTTTAAACTTAAATTAGCAGACGAAACTTTAGTTGAACCTAAACCTGGTTCAACTAACTATATATATATGAATGGTTCCTGGTCAGATGGGAACTCGTTTAATATTGAATGGGATTTAGGCAAAAATACAGATATCCAAAAATCCGCATCTTATATATATATTTATATGACTTCTACTAATGATGTATGGAACCAGGGCGGTGGCTGTTTACTTTTAGGAATTGACGATATAGAAATTATAAAGAAATCGACAACTCCCTCAATTTGTGTTACTACTACAAACTGTACTGAGCCCGAAATAATAACTCAGCCAGTTGGAATAAAAGAATGCGAGGGTAAAAGTGTAGTAATGGGTTTTAAAACCTCAGGCGATATAGAAACTTATCAATGGCAGCAAAAAACGGATAACTGGAACAATATATCTGATAATGATATATTCGCAGGCTCTGCTACTAACAAACTTACTATCAATAATATCACAGATATGGATAACAATCAGTTCAGATGCCTCGTTACAGGATGTAATACGTCGCTGACCTCTGAAATAGTCCTGTTAACTGTATTAAAAAAACCTATTATTCTCGAACAGCCAAAAAACGCCAGTATCTGCGAAACAATTGAAAGCTTCAGGTTTAACATATCAGTTCAGAAATCTGATAATCAAACTTTTCAGTGGCAAAAAGACGGACAAAATATAGACAATGCTAAAGACTCGGTCTATACTATGTTTTCCCCTACCCCTGACAAAAACGGCGCTTATCAATGCATTATCACCAATAACTGCGGCTCTGTTACATCACAGCAGGCTACTCTTACTGTTGAAACAGCCCCCGAACTGACCTATGTAACAAATAGTCAAACACGCTGCGAAAATGATTCTGTTAGCTTTAAAGTAATTGTCAAAGGTAATAATATTTTATACCAATGGCGTAAAGATAATATAAATATTACTAATGCCACCAACAGTTCACTCGTATTATATAGTGTAAAAACAGGGGATATAGGCGCCTATTCCTGTTTTATTCAAAACGACTGCGGCAACTTACTTGCAAGCAGCGGATACCTTAGTGTTAATCCCGATTTCAGTTTCTCTGTCAGCCCTTTAAATCCCTCCAAATGTGAAGGAGACAGCATTTTATTTAAAACCAAAATATCAGGAGCTACAGCCATTTCATACAACTGGAAAAAAGGAGAAATACAAATACCTGATGCTTACAATTCTTCTCTGATGATAATGAATCTATCAAAGATTAAAGACGAAAATTTATATACATGCACAGTAAACACTATTTGCGGCTCTAAATCAACATCTACCACTCTGCTGATTAAAACCAAACCTGTTTACAATCCTATTCCTATTACTCAAACTAAAGAACCTGGCGACTCGGTTTTATATACAGTCAGTCCCTCCGGCTCTGATAATTTTACATTTCAATGGTTAAAAAATGGAAATATAATCTCTGACAAAACAAACAGCGATTTAAAATTAAACAATCTTTCAAAAAGCGACGCAGGTGTTTATAGTTGTGTTATCACAAATAACTGCGGCTCAAATACCTTTGAAATTGCTACTTTGAATATTGCTGTTGAAACAGCTTATACCCTTGATGGTTTCATTACCTATTATAACAGCAAAGCCGCACCTATTAACAAATCAAAAGTTTATCTTGTTGACGAAAAAGGCTTAAATGTTGATACAACTGAAACAGATAACACTGGTTATTATAAATTTGAAAAAGTTGTCAAAGGCAACTATACTATTAATCTATCTATAACTATGAAATGGAGCGGCTGCAACCCTGTAGATGCTTTATATATAAACAGACATTTCCTGGGTTTATATAAAATACCGGCTGGCTTACTACAGTCGGCGGCAGATGTAAAAAAAGACAACAAAATAAACCCGCTTGATGCACTCTTTATTAATCGCCGCTTTATCGGTTTATTGCCTAAATTTGACATTAAGGACTGGCTATATGAACAAAATATTATTTCTGTTAATTCTGACACAACATATAATATTAAAGCCATCTGCGCAGGAGACGTAAACGCCTCCTATCCCCAGAAATAAAAATAAATCAAATTACTAACCATTCGGATGTTTGAATTAAAATCATTTATTATATTTCTTTGAACTAAGCTTAGTAACCTTTTAAAGACATTATAAATTATTGTAATAACACTCTGCTCTACTCTGAGTAACTCTTTGTAATAATTACAAATTATCCAATAGGCGAATCAGCTTCGTTTCAATTTCTCTATGGTTATTCTCCATGTTCTTTGTGTTTGAATTTATTATATTTCTTGAGTTTATAAATACAAACTAAATAATACCTAAAGTCTGCAAACCCTTAATTTGAAAGCATTTATCGTAGGGATTAAATATTTATAGCAAAAAACAAACCCCGATTACATTATATCCCGTAAGGATTAAATATTTATAGCGAAAAAAACAAACCCCGATTACATTATATCCCGTAGGGATTAAATATTGAAAAAAAACTGAATAAGCTTAACTTCCATAATTTTTCTTAACAAATTGAAAAATACGTAATTTTACTTATGGGCATCTCTAAAAACTCCACAATCCTTAATTATGTAATAAAATATGATTTGCATCAAAATAATTTTGATATAACTATTTAGTTATCAACAAATTGTTAATAACTTTTTTTGGTCAGTAATTCAAAA
>JAGODS010000201.1 GCA_017998135.1 Bacteroidales bacterium | reverse complement strand
TTTTTATATTGAATAATAGTAAATTAACAAATTTATAAATAAAAAATATGTTTTTTTTTGAAACCTTTTTTTTTATCTAAACGTTAAGACGGGTATAAGTATTTTTACTTAGACATAAAATAAGTAAAAACACTTATCCCAAAAAATGAAAATTATTAAATAACTAAATATCAAACTTTATGAAACCTAAAATGTTCAATTTAAGTGAAAGAAGGAGTCAAAATTACTTTTTAAAAGTAATATTCCTTCTTGTTGTTTTTGTTTACTTCTCTTTAAATGGATTTCCTTCCACTCCAGGATTGTGGAAAGGAAATACTGCTGACTGGCATCTTGCCACTAACTGGGACGACAATAGTATTCCTGATAATACTGTTGATGTACTTATACCTACTAATCCTACCGGAGGAACCTTTCCTATTGTTTCTGCTGATGCTGACTGCCGTAATTTAACTGTTGAACCTTTGGCAAGTATAACAATTGCCGCAACTTTTACATTAAATGTAAATGGGTCTGTTATTATAAAATCTAATATAACAGGGACAGGCGCATTGCTTGATCTTGGAACTTTAAATGTAACAGGTACTACTACTATAGAAAGATATATTAATGGTGTAAGCGGTTACCATTATATATCCAATTCAGTTAAAGATGCAACACTTGAGCAAATAGATGATGATGTCGCCTTAAGAAATCTTGGATTTGGTTATTATGATCCTGCAAATCCTCCTTATGCTAACCAGATGCCTAATATATGGAAAATGGACGAAACACATTCTACACCTAATCCTGCTGCTCAGGGAGCCTGGCTTGCCCCTAACTCTATTGACGAAACTATGACTAATGGCAGAGGTTATGCTTTAGTTGCCAATTCAAGTACTGTTATAGATATATCAGGTGCAGAATTTAATACAGGAGATATAAATTTTAATATAACAAGAACAGCAATGGGAGGCGGAGCTGAAGGTACAGGTGGTAATGGCTGGCATATAATTGGCAATCCTTATCCTTCACCTTTAGACTGGAATGCAGTTTGTAACGACCTACCTGCAGGAGTTAGCCATACAGCAACCTTTTTCTATACTACTTCAATTTATTATGGAGCTTTTGGATATTACCATCCAATAGCAGGACCAAGCGGATCTTATCCTCATAACAGATATATTCCGTCTAATCAGGGATTATATATTAATACTACTGTTAACAATACAATAACATTTAAGAACACACATCGTACAGTAGCTACAGCGGCTTTATCAACAACTTATTATAAATCTAATAAAGCAGATAAAAAGAAAAGACCTATACTTAGGGTAAAGGGTACTTTGTTACCAGACAACGGGCTTAATGATGCAACAGTAATTTTCTTTGATACAGTAGCGACAACGACATTTAATGGTAAAACAGATGCTTATAAGCTTATGAATACAGAACCATTAGTTCCTAATATTTACTCAATGAAAGACAATAAAAAATTATCAATAAACGGATTACCAGAAATAACAGATATGCTTGAAATTCCAATTGGTTTTGAAATTTCAACACCAGGCGCTTATACTATAGATGCATATGAAATTACAAATTTTCCACAGGATGTTGATATTTTCCTTGAAGACCGCAGTTCAAATAATGTTCAGAACCTTAGAATTAACCCTGTTTATACTTTTAACATAAATAAGTCTGCTGATAATGACAGATTTGTTATAAGGTTTGAATTAACAGCTACTAAAATCAATAAAACAAATTTCATTAACAATGCAAGTATATATACATCTGCTAATACCTTATATGTTAACTTAAACACAGAAAACAAGCTATCGGCTGATGTTGAAATATATAATGTTCAGGGACAGAAAGTAGCTGAAAGTTTAAAAGCTATCAGCGGCTCAAATGAATATAATCTTAATTTAAACAAAGGTTGTTACATTATTAACCTGCGTTCAGATAAACTTAATATTAACAAAAAAGTTTATTTTAACTAAATAAAACATTAGAAAATGCTGTTGTTGTAATAATAAGGTTTGTTAATCTTGATTATTCGGAGCAACAGCATTTGTTTACAAATAAAAATATAAATATATATATAAACAATTAAATAAATATGACTATGGAGAATAATAATTTTAATTCAGAGATGAAACTTGGTTTCGGTTTTATGCAAATACAGGAAGATGAAACCTTTCAAAACTTTCTTAAAAAAATGGAATTTAATGAAGAAAACGACCAGCTTAAATTAGTTTTTTCAAAATTTGCAGATAAACCGGTTGTAATAGATTTCAAAAAGGCGACTATGCGTTTTTCAAATAATTCGGAAAAACCATTTAAGAAATTTTTTACTGTAACTTATGAATATGTACAGGAAACAAAAACTATTGTTATTAAAACTCTTAAATATATCAAAGGGAATTTTCAGAAAGGGATTATTGAATTTAATATCAATGACACTGAACATTTAAAACTTAAAAACTTTATTGAAATAGATTCAAATAATTATATGAAAACCTCAAAAAATATCATCGAGCATAACAACAGTTTTTCTTATATGATACCGGATTTCTACAAATGCTGTTTGCAATCTTAAAATAAATCGCATTATTGTTTTATAAGATACTAATTTAATGAAAAACTTTAAATCATTATAAATGTTTCACATTTGCAAAATGTGAAACATTTGTTACGCAAATTTTATTTATTCCTGTAAACCTGGCAGTATTATAAAAAGCTGCCGGTTTTTTTTATTGTATAGTTTTAATAATGTAGTAGTTTTTCTTACCTTTTTGGACTAATATAAACCTGTTATTCAGTAAAAAACTTTTATCAATAAAAGTATTATCAAGGGTTTTAGCTTTATTAATAGCGATGGCATTTTCTTTAAACATACGTCTGAGTTCGCTTTTAGACTGGAAAATACCTGTTTTATCAGAAAGCAGGTCAATAATACCAATACCAGGTTCAAGTAAATCAGGGGAGATGTTGAAAACAGGCACACCTTCAAAAACAGATAAAAAAGTATCTTCATCTAAACTTTTAAGAGTATCGGTAGTAGCTTTACCAAATAGAATTTCAGAGGCATCCATTGCCTTTTTAAGAAGTTCTTCGGAATGTACTCTGATAGTAATATCTTTAGCCAATTCTTTTTGCAACAATCTTTGTTCGGGCATTTTTTTATGTTCTGCAATAAGAGCTTCAATTTCCTTTTTATTGAAAAGCGTAAATATTTTTATATATTTAGCAGCATCATCATCCGAGCAGTTAAGCCAGAACTGATAAAATTTATAAGGGCTGGTTCTTTTACTATCCAACCAGACATTACCTGATTCAGTTTTACCAAATTTGCCGCCATCAGCTTTAGTAATGAGGGGGCAGGTAAGAGCAAAGGCATCAGCACCGGTTTTACGTCTGATAAGTTCAGTCCCGGAAGTAATATTTCCCCACTGGTCAGAGCCCCCCATCTGCAATTTACAATTCTTATTCTCATATAAATAAAGGAAATCGTAAGCTTGCAGAAGTTGGTATGAAAATTCGGTATAAGAGATACCGCTATCCATTCTTTTCTGAACAGATTCTTTGGCAATCATATAATTAATTGTAAGATGTTTCCCTATATCCCGAAGAAAGCCTAAGAAACTAAATTCTTTAGTCCAGTCAAAATTATTAACAATCTCTGCCGAATTAAAGCCAGAGTTAAAGTCAAGGAATTTCTCTAATTGTTTTTTTAAACAACTTTCATTATGTCTGATAATAGCTTCATCCAGCAGGTTACGCTCTTCAGATTTACCTGAGGGGTCGCCAATCATAGCTGTCGCACCTCCGACTAAAGCAATTGGTTTATGCCCTGCTAACTGCAAATGCTTTAATAACATAATTGAAACGAGATGTCCTATATGCAATGAATCAGCAGTTGGGTCAATGCCCACATAAGCGGTAGTCATCTCTTTTAACAATAATTCTTCAGTGCCGGGCATTATATCGTGAATCATACCACGCCACTTTAATTCTTCAATTAAATTAAACATCAGTTTTTATATTAAAAAAATTCCAAAGATTTTAGCTTTGGAATTGATAATTGTGAATATTAAAGATACAAAATCAATACCAGTATTTAAGCACGTAATTCAAGCCGAAATTCAGACCACCGTAAGCATTATTAGATGCTTTATATTCTTTATCTTTATTTGGTATTCTCCAGTCAGCAACATTAATATCAGTAAGACCATAGTTTAATCTAAGGCTCGCATTGAGATATAATCTTTCGGTAAAGAAGAAATCCAGACCAAAATCAAGAACAGCGAATAAATCGGATTTTTCGAACCTGTTAGTAATTTCAGTCTCTCCTATCGGATAATCGTAATCATTAACTTTAACTTTATTAGCAACATCTTTATTTCCAATAGAATATTCCTGTTCAGCGCTGTTTAAGATACCTAACTGCGGACCGAGCATAATATGAAATTTGGCTTTTTCGCCGGTAGTAGCCAGACGTAGGAATACAGGTATCATTGTATATTTGAGGTCTAATTTTCTGTCACTAACAATACCTTTGTTTTGCTCATAATAATTCTGACCGAGAGCCGCCTTGCCAAGTTCAAATCTTAAACCTAACCATTCGTTGAAATTATAACCAACGCCAAGCATAAAAGCGGTACCGAACTTCTTATCGTAATCAATTTCGGGCATACCGTAAACATTCTGGTTTATAACCCAGACGCTGTTATAACTGCCGCCCAGCCCAACATTAAAGCCTTTTTGTGCATAAATTTTATTTGCTCCATAGATGAAGAAGCACAACATAATTATTACTATTGGGCACCTCTAATAACTGTTTTTGAAACAAATTTTTTGATAATACCCGTCTGCAAAAATAAAAAACTTTTTTCTAATATTGTATAGAAAAATTATTTTTTTTATAAAATGCTGTATTACAGTATT
>JAGODS010000200.1 GCA_017998135.1 Bacteroidales bacterium | reverse complement strand
GGATACGGGTTATGCAAAACAGATTGGTAACAATAACCAGTATCTTAAACTTAATCTTATACAACCTCCTATATTTGAAGATGTATTTGAAGCCATCGCATTCAATCAGGCAGATTATTATGAAGCTATCTCCAAAGGACAACCTTTTAATATATGTTATACTATTGAGGAAAACAGTTGGAATGGTAATACTAACATTCAACTTAATATAAAAGATATTAAATTTGCAAATCAATAGATATTAAAATATAAATATTTAATAGCAGAAATATTTTTATCGTTTATTAGCTTTTTTCTATAATAATTTAATAATAAAATTGTTATATAAAATATATTTATTAACTTTATATTATAAATTTATGAAAACAATTACTTTGCTTTTTTGTTTAGTTTATTTTCAGGTTTTCACTGTTTTTGCTGATATTTTGCAAAATCCCAAAACAGTTAAATCTCCTCAGGTTATTTTGTCATATTCTGTTTTTAATTCTCCTGGAGAGGGACCTTTTATTGAAACTTATCTTTCCATTGCCGGCAATTCCTGTGTTTTTGTTAAATCTGAAAATAATAAATTTATAGCTAAACTTGAGATTGTAATGCTCTTTAAACAAAAAGAAGAAATTAAAAATTTTAAAAAATATATACTTAGTAGCCCTGAAACTGATGATACAACTAAACTTGATTTTAATTTTATTGATCAGCAGCGGGTTTTATTACCTAATGGGACTTATGATTTTGAAATAAAGATTACCGATCTTAACAGCCAAAGCCAGCCTCTGAACTATACCGAAAGTATTAGTATCAGTTTTCCCGATAAACAGGTTAATATTTCAGATATACAGATTATAGATTCTTATAAAAAAGCTCAAACGCCAGGACCTATAAGTAAAAACGGTTATGATATTATACCACTTGTGATGAATTATTTTCCGCCTTCACGTAATACAGTTATTTTTTACTGTGAAATTTATAAAACAGATGAAATATTCGGAACTGATGGTAAATATCTGCTTAAATATTATATTGAGTCTAACGAAACTCCTCTGGCAATTGACGAATATACAGTTATAAAGAAGGAAAGCGCCAAACCTGTTAAAGTTTTACTTACTGAAATGGATATTAGCAAATTGTCATCCGGCAATTATAACCTCGTTGTTGAAATTAGAGATAAAAACAATATTATTGTAGCCAGCAAAAAAATGTTTTTTCAGCGTAATAATCCTGATATTAAACCTGATTTTTCAAAAATAGAAAACCTAAATGTAGCAAATACTTTTATTGAAAATATTAAAAATATAAAGGAGATGAAAGATTATGTAAGATCTCTTTATCCTATTTCCAGCTCTCTTGAAAATTCCTATGCAGACAACCTGCTTCAAAACAACGACCTTACATTATTACAAAAATATTTCTATAATTTCTGGTACAAACGCAATCCTGATAATCCTGAAAAACCTTGGCTTGCATACTTAGAGCAGGTTAAAAAAGTTAATAAAGTATATGGCACCAGAATAAAAAAAGGTTATGAAACTGACAGGGGCAGGGTCTATTTGCAATATGGACCTCCTAATACTGTCGTTCAAAACGAAAACGAACCTAGTGCTTATCCCTATGAGATATGGCATTATTATACACTTAAAAATCAAAGTAACCGCAAATTTGTTTTTTATAGCTCTGACCTTGTTACTAATGATTACCAGCTTATACATTCAGATGCTATAGGCGAAAGAGCTGATTTTACCTGGCAGGTCAAAGTATATAATCGTAATACAACTCCCTCTAATATTGACCGGGATTCTCCAACCAAACATTACGGCGGCAAAGCTGACGACTACTACAAACAACCCCGATAAAAATCTTACAAATATATTTCTCCTTTAAAACTTGCAAATTTTTTCTATTCAATAATGCTGTAAACTAAAAGTTAAAAACCTGCTTGACCTTATAAATTTTGCAATTTTTTAAATATAATTAAATTAGTTGGAATCAGATTAAATTATTTTTTTTGTTTCCTTATTTAAATTTTTTATTATATTTGCAGTCAATTAAATTTTAATAATTATGGAAAAATTTAACCATAAACTTATTTTTGTTTTGTTTCTTACTTGCCTTGTTTCCTTCTTTGTCAGAGGTCAGTTAGTAGTTTATCCTAATCAAAACCCAAAAGATTTAATAAAAACTCTTTTAGGCGATGGAGTTAAAGTGGATAATATAAAATATACAGGTTCAGATACATCTAATGGAGTTTTTTATGGGACTAACTCTAATATTGGATTTAATAAGGGAATAATTTTATCAACAGGCAGAGCAATTTATGCAGTCGGTCCTAATGATGACAAAGGACAAAATTGCAGCAAATTTACTTGGGATAGTATTAACAAAAAAAATATTTGTAAAACTAGTTATTCTACAATGAAAATGGAAGGTGATTCGGACCTTGAAGCAATACTTGGATGTATCAAATGTACTAAAGATGCCTCTGTGCTTGAATTTGATTTTGTACCAATGACATCACCCATAGAATTTAAGTATGTTTTTGCTTCAGAAGAATATCCAGAATATGTTTGTTCACAGTTCAATGATATTTTTGCCTTTCTGTTGAGCGGACCTAAGCCTTTAGGGGGGCAATATATTAACCATAACCTGGCAATAATTCCCGATACTACTTTACCAGTGACTATTAATTCTATTAATATTGGTGAACCAGGAAAATATACGGATACTCAAATACAATATCCTGCTGAAAATTGTATGTCGCTTGATTATTCAAATTTTTATATTGATAATGGCAATGGTTCAACACCTGATATAAATAGTACAGTGCAATATGACGGTATAATTAAGGTATTAAAAGCAACGGCTGAGGTTATACCTTATGAAACTTATCATATAAAGCTTGCCCTTACTGATGTTGCAGATAATTTATATGATTCGGGTGTTTTTCTTGAAGCCAATAAATTTAAATGTCTTGATGTTAATATTTTCTCCGATTCAGGCAATCCTTTAATAGATAGTGTTGCTTATGAAGGATTTAATACTTTTAAATATATAATATCAATAAGTAAACCATTGATTAAAGAATTTAACATTAAATTATCCTATTCGGGTTCCGGTATTCAAAGACCTGAATTTGCCAATTTACCTACAAATATTATTATACCTCCGGGAGATACTTTAGTAGAATTGAGAATATCACCCGTTATTGATAATATCATTAATAAAACAGATACTTTAATTATAAATTTTCATACGTCGGAATATGTAACTCATCAAAAAACGCTGCTAATAAAGGATAGTCCGGTTTTGAGCATTTCAGGCAAGGTTACTTATAATAATGTTGTATCAACTTCCTTGTCGGGTGTAAAGGTTTATTTGTTAAATAAGGAAGAAAAAATAATTGATACTGCTTATACAGACGAAAGAGGAATTTATTATTTTAATAAAAAATTAATGCCCGGTAATTATAGTATTCAACCTGTTAATTCGAAAAAAGGCAGTACAAAGATTATAAATCCGCTTGATGCTTTAATAATAAACAGGTTTTATCTCGGGATATATTCAATAAAAGACCCATTAAAATTAATAGCTGCCGATCTTGACAGGCAAGTAGGAATTAATCCTATAGATGCACTTCTTGTTTTGAGGTATTATTTAGGATTAATTAAAAGTTTTCCGGCAGGTGAGTGGTATTTTGAAAAAAAATCAGTTAAATTAATAAATGAGAGCGTAATTTGCAATATAAAAGGAATCTTATATGGAGATGTAAACGCTTCTTATAGATAATTTGATAAGTTAAAAAAAATGTAATTACTCAGCAGTGAAATTTTAGAGTTTATATATTGTAAAAACCTTATAAACCTTAGTATAAGCAATGTACCTGGTATTGGGTATTTAGTATTCAAAATATACTCATAAGGTTGATATATAAGGTATTTAAGTTTTATACTAAGGTTAAAAAAATAAAAATAAAATTATGTATATTTGGGAACTTAGTACTTAGTACTTAGTACCTGGTATTTAATCAGCTACTTAGTAGTTACATATAATTAAATTAATTGGAATAAGATTAAATTATTTTTTTTGTTTTCTTATTTAAATTTTTTATTATATTTGCAGTCAATTAAATTTTAATAATTATGGAAAAATTTAACCATAAACTTATTTTTGTTTTGTTGCTTACTTGCCTTGTTTCCTTCTTTGTCAGAGGCCAGTTAGTAGTTTATTCTAATCAGAACACAAAGGATTTAATAAAAACACTTTTAGGTGATGGAGTTAAAGTGTATAATATAAAATACAAAGGATTGGGTAAATCAAATGGAGTATTTAAAGGGACTAATTCTAATATTGGATTTAATAAGGGAATAATTTTATCAACAGGCAGAGCAATTGATGCAGCCGGTCCTAATGATGACAGAGGAATAAATTGCAGCGAATTTATTTGGGATAGTATTCACCAAAAAAATATTTGTGAAGCTTCTTATTCTACGATGGAAGAGCCTGGTGATTCGGACCTTGAAGCAATACTTGGATGTAGCAATTGTACTAAAGATGCTTCTGTGTTTGAATTTGATTTTGTACCAGTGACATCACCCATAGAATTTAAGTATGTTTTCGCTTCAGAAGAATATCCCGAATATGTTTGTTCAGAGTTCAATGATATTTTTGCTTTTCTGTTGAGCGGTCCTAAACCTTCAGGGGGGCCATATTGGAAGCAAAACCTGGCTTTAATTCCCGATACTACTTTACCAGTGACTATTAATTCCGTTAATAGTGGTACACCAGGAATAGATCCAAGTACTGGATTATCCTATCTTTCTGATGATTGTCTGTCGCTTGATTATTCAAATTTTTATATTGATAATGGCAATGGTTCAACACCTAACATAAATAGCACAGTGCAATATGACGGTATAATTAAGGTATTAACGGCAACGGCTGAGGTTATACC
>JAGODS010000199.1 GCA_017998135.1 Bacteroidales bacterium | reverse complement strand
GCTATTCGTTGCTTTTACAAGATAAATTCCTGCTTCTTTAACTGTTATAATAGTTGAAGTAGCGCCTTCAATTATATTATTATCTTTTTTCCATTGATACACTAAATTCTCACCTTCGCCAAAAGCTAATAAATTAACAGTATCTCCCTGACAGAATTTTTCCTTATCACTATCAGGTTCTATAAATACAAAGGGAAGTATGTTAACAATTACTTCAACATTATTAGAAATAGCCTTGTTCTGACCGAAAGTAACTTCTACATAATAAATGCCAGACTCATTTGCCAAATATGATGCCTCAGTAGCATCTTCAATTACTACATCATCTTTATACCATTGGTAATTATAAGCAGCATTGGCTTCTGTAGTAAGTTCCACACTCTCCTCCTGGCATATAGTAACAGGTCCCTTGGGATTTACTTCAGCTTCAAAGCTGACAGGTACAAAGAATTTTAACTCAAATCTTTCATTATTATAAAAAGGAGTGCTCTGAAATGTATAACTGCTATTCGCTCTTAAATCAACTGAATCATTTATAGATATATCCTTTAAATAAATCTGAACTTGCGAATCTATAGTATTAAGCTTCTCAAAATTTAATATATAGCTCTGTGTTCCTGCAATTTCAGTTTTAACTCCAAGTTTTATCACTTTGTTCTTACTCAGCATCGGAAAAGCTTTGACGGCTGTTTCTGATTGAAAACCCTGGTCTTCAACCAAGATATAAACATAAGGATTTGCTGGACTACCAAACATCTTATAAGCATCATAATCGCCATTAAATTCTTCAGTTCCACTTTCAATAAACTGAAGTGTAATATCATCAACATTTGGTTTGGCTGCCAAACCGATTTTAACTATAAGTTCACCGCCAAAAGATTTTGCCTGTGCAAAATTCTGTTTTTGTACTCCTGTTAAAAGTAATAACGTTAAAACAATACTTAAAAAATAATGTAATTTTTTCATAGTAGATAAATTTAATTTAATAATATTATAATTAAGGATATTTTATCTTTTATGACAGAACACCCTATATTTTGTAATTTATAATTTTTAATTTATTTTTTATAATATAAATAAAGCAAGATTTTAAAACCTCAAAGTTTTTTAACAAAAATATTTAAGCAACAGTCTTCTTGCTAAACAGCTTTCTTAATTTAATATTAAAACCTGTTTTTGCAATATATGCAATGCCTGCTGCCAATAAAAAATATAGATTCCCCTGTAAAGGAATTCCAGGACCGCCGCCTTCTCCTCCTGGAGGATCTGGTCCCGGCGGGGGTGGAGGTGGTTGCGGATAAATTATTGCTACTGTAACTAACAGGAATACAACTGTCAGCAGCACAACTTTTATTAAATTTTTCCTTTTCATAATTCTCAATAAAATAGTTTGCAAAATTAATATATTTTTTTAAATGGTATAGAAATTTATTTTTTTTATTATTAATGTTTATCAATAAACTTCAAAAAATCTTTTATTCTTAATAACTTAGTAGTTAATTATTATTTAAATATTTTTAGTTTAAATGTTTCACATTTTATAAATGTGAAACATTTAAAAAACCTAACAGGTTTAACAAATCTGTTAGGTTTTATAACAATAATTATTCAATAAAGACTTTCTGAGCAACAGTCCTGTTATTATAAGTCATCCTGACATAATAGAAGCCTGTAGCCAAATCAAGTTGAATATTATGGGTACCTATACCTATAGTCTTATCAGAAATAACTTTTTGTCCGAAGATATTATAGATATTTATATCAGCTTTAGCTTTAACATCTGAAGAATTAAACCCGATTACTAAGTTTTTACCAAAAGTATAAGCTCTGATATATTCGCTAACTTTATTTGTATTAATATCTGTAATTTCAGGTTTGAAATGTAACAAAAATCTGCCTTTTTTATCAGAAGTATTAATATTGAATACATAAGATGGATTCAATTTAAGATCTTGCATAATTCCTAAAAATTTATCTTCAAGTAAAATTTCAGTAACTGGAGCAAAATCTTTAATTTCTATAGCTTCTAACCGATATTCTCCTTTAGATGTTACATCAAATTCAAGAGGAACTGATTCATTTTCTTCTGTTAATGTTGGTAAACCATTAATAGACAGTTTAGAACCTTCTGTCATTGTATAAATATTGGGTGAGCCATCATTATTCATCAGTTTATAAGCATCATAATTGCCATCAAAGCCGCGGGTAGGTCCATCGGAAAAATAAACTACTGTCTCATCTTTGAGATTGGTATTAGATAAAAAGGTTCCCTTCAGACGTATTAATTGCTTATCATCCGATTTAATAGTTTTCTTATAGAAAGTCGGGTCTGTATTATCAACTCTGACTGTATTAGTAACGCCAAGAGTGCCATTGTCAGTTGTTTTTACCCAGAATGCCTGAAACATAGGAATTATGCCTGTTACAGTTCCGGGATTACCAACACCGCCAATATAAGTATGATGCTGTCCTGCATATTTAGATGTAGGTACAAAGAAATATATAGCATCATTTACATTGGTCTTAGTCCAGCCGGCTGCTGCATCCCAGTCTATTGGAGATGGATAAGGATTACCCATTAAGTTCCAGCCATCTACCTCAGCATTACCTGAATTTGTATAAGTAACTGCAAGACTATAAGGACCGTTATTTACTGTTTCTGTAACTTCCAATCCTGAACCCGCAGGTATATTAGCTGAATAACCTTTAATAGGAACCATTGCTGAAGTTGGATCCGGAGCCCTCCAGCCGTTCATCATCAACTGATCGTTTTCAGAGTAACCTGTTGTCGGATGTAAGGTCTGCGATATATTTGTTTCATCATATTCCCAAAGATGACTTATAGGACCTGTAGTATAGGTTTCATATTCCTGAGGATAAACAGCATTACCTGCCATATCATCTATAATCTGATCAAACGTAGTATTTGCAGTCGGTGCTGATATATAATGATAACCTTCAGAACCTGTATTATATCTCTGAACAGTAACAGTTCCTGTAATTGTTCCTGCACCACTGCCAGAGATACAACCTGTCTGTGTAGCATTAGAGACGAGTTTTAACTGGTCGCTGGTATCAAAGTCGCCTGCTAATATTTTTAAAACACCATTAAAGCCTGTCTCACCGGTAAGATAAACTCCACTACTATTATCAATAGTAAAATTATTAAAAGTTCCACCGGATATTGATTGCTCCTCTGTTCCCTGAAAAACAATCGTACCATAATTAATTCCACAAGTAACAGTGCCATCACAACTCCAGTTGCCTGTTACAGTCAGTTTTTGGCCTGCTACTATAGTCAAAGTACCACCTGCCTCAATAATAACATTTTTTACAGTTACGTTAATATCCTCTCCGGTTCCGGCATTAATAATAAAATTTGCTCCATTTTTAATAATAAGGTTATTAGAAATATTAAGAGTAGCTGTAGAGTTATTAGGTTCAATAGTAAGAGAGCTACTAAGATTACAAGTAAGATTATATACATTATATGTACCTGAACTTATAATAGGCTGGTTTACGCCCGGTTGAATAATAGTGCTAACCAGGTTATCAGGAACCGTGGCATCAGCCCAATTAGCTGTATTAAGCCAATCGGTTGTTCCTGCACTTGATTTCCATACTGAACTGGCAAATGTTATAGTATGACCTTGAGCAAATGGATAACTAATTGGAGATGTAAAAATTTTAGAAATAGGATCTATAAAAATAAAATTATCAAACACTGCTGAATTAATATATATAAAATTGGCATTATTACATCCACTAAATATATCAATTGTAATATAAAAATAATTTGCACCACTGTTTAAAGTAAGATTCAAATTCGAAAAAGATAATGTGCCTTCAACAGGAACAATATCAATAGTTTGTAATAAGTTAGCTGATGCAGGGTTGAATCCATGTGCTAAATTAGAAACAGTGGATTTCCATAATTTGACAGAATTAGGTTTAATATCAGAACTAAGGTAAGAGCCATTGGTAATCAGGTTGATAGCATCAAGAACAGGAACAGCAGTATTAGGAACAATTGTATTTGTTAGCTTAAAAGGATAAATAATTATATTAGTGCTGTTTGCATTTTTAGTAGCTTTATAATTAATATCTGCCAAAGGACATTGAAAATTAACAGAACTAAGACTGGCAAATACAACAGCGGCACCTGCAAGGGTAGGATTAGAGCCTGTTTTATTATGTTCCTCTTCAAAATCAATATTACTAAAAGGATTATTAGGAATATAAATATATCTACCATTAGAAGGATTAGCGCTAATATCAACAGTAATAATTAAATATCTGGTAGAACAACCGGGAATTTCAGTATTTAAATCTGTCCAAATAACGGGTACCCCTGAAGCTGTAATAGGTTTGCTCTCAATTGGTATGCCATCTGAAGCCAGAGTAGCATTAGTTGAATTAGTATGCAACCAAAGTTTAAAACTATTAGGCACCAAATCACCTGTAAGATAATTACCGTTAGGGGTAACAGAAAAATCGGTCAAATGATAAGCTTGTGTAGGAGCAGAACTCTGAACAAGTTTGAGAGCAAAAAGAACTATATTTTGATCATTAGGGGGGACAGTAACTGTAGATGTAGGAGCAACCCTTGAAATGTCTATATACATACCTTTACGAATGGTTTGAATACCTGCGGCTGCAATAGGGTCGGCACCAGTTCTGGTAGGAGCACCTGATATAACGATATTACTTAAGGGCATCGAGCCTATATTAATATTGGAGCCAGTAACATCTATGGGGACATCTAATGTAGTATATAAATAATAAGTACCGCCAAGTCTCTGATTTAATCCCGAGAAAATAATATTACTGCCTGAGGGGGGCAAATTGGCTGTAGCTAACTGCACTGTAGTACCTAATGAATTAAAATTAGCATGATTATTAGTTAAAGTACTGAGCGAAGAATACCAGAGCTTCACAGCCCCGGGATTAAAATCTGTATTAATATATGTACCG
>JAGODS010000198.1 GCA_017998135.1 Bacteroidales bacterium | reverse complement strand
AAAGGGTTAAGGATAAAACTGAATTGATTGATGTTACAAGGTATGTTTTAGAAAACTTTAATCAACCTGCATTAATTGAAACTTTTCTACCTGGCAGGGAATTTACTACTGCTATCATAGGAACAGGCAAAGATGCCAGAGTTATTGGAACTATGGAAATTCTATTTAAAGACCATATTAAAGACCCTTTTTATTCATATTTTAATAAAGAAAATTACCAGGGTATTCTTGATTACGAATTAGTAAAAGATAAAGCCGCTGAAGACAGTTGCTCCGAAGTAGCCTTAGCTGCCTGGCAAGCATTAGGGTGCCGCGATGCAGGCAGAATAGATTTAAAGATGGACGAAAATAATATTCCCAATTTTATTGAAGTAAATCCCCTTGCAGGTCTGCGTCCTATTCATTCCGACCTGATTATTATTGCAGGCTTAAAAGGTATATGTTATTCCGAACTTATCGGAAACATTATGCAACAAGCTATTAAACGGGTGGGCTTGAAATAATTTTTTCTTTTTTTTCATTTTTCTATCCTGTTTTCATAATTTTGTATATTTTTACAAAATGAAAAATAAAGCAATTATCTTCTATAATCATATTATTGAATACGCTGATGCAGGCGAAGATGAAAAGGATGTTTACCAGATGGTTGAACTCGTTAATAAGGCTCTTATTGAATTAGGATATACGGTTAAGACCGCTCCTCTTTCCTTTAATACCGAGACCGCAATAGAATTAATAAAAAAAGAAAAGCCCGCTTTTATTTTTAACCTTGTCGAAGGTATTGACAATTATAGCGAAAGCGTTACTATTTCAACTATGATTTTTGACATATTAAATGTACCATATACAGGATCAGGGCTTGATGCAATGTACCTAACATCTAATAAGCTAATCACAAAAAAATTTCTTTCTTTTTACAATCTGCTTACTCCCAAATGGTTTGAAGTTTCAGACATTAATAAAATAAAGAAAACCGAAAGATATATTATAAAACATAAATGGCACGACGGCTCGCTCGGACTTGACGAGCACTGCGTCTTTACTTATAAAGAAATTGACAGAATAAAAACAATGCTTAAAAATGATAAAGCTGATAATTATTTTATAGAGCAGTTTGTAGAAGGCAGGGAGTTTAATATATCTTTACTTGGCGGTAAAGCTAAGCCACAAGTCTTGCCGCCTGCTGAAATTCTTTTTAACAACTTTCCCAAAGACAAACCAAAAATGGTAGGTTATAAAGCCAAATGGCAAAGCGATTCTTTTGAATTTAATAATACAACTCGCAGTTTTGATTTTCAGGTTCAGGATAAACCCTTATTAAATCAACTAAAAAAACTTTCAATTGAATGCTGGAAAAGATTCAATCTTAAAGGTTATGTTAGGATAGACTTCAGGGTTAATGAGAAAAACAATCCATTAATACTTGAAATCAATTGTAATCCCTGTATATCGGAAGATGCAGGTTTTGTCGCTGCCTGCGCCCGGACAGGTATTGATTATAAAGAGATGGTCAGACGCATTATTAATGATATTTATTTATGATTAATTATAACCCTGAATACAGATATATACCTGTAAATACTGACATAGCGGTAATAAGAAACTTATTACTCTCAACAGGTTTTTTCTATGACTACGAAATAGCCGTTGCGATTGAACTTATCCAGGATAAATTAGATAAAGGCGAAAAAAGCGATTACAACTTTATTTTCGTTCAGGTTGAGAACAAAACAGTAGCTTTCAGTTGCTATGGCTTAAATCCATGCACAAAAAACACTTATGACCTTTACTGGATTGCAACTCACAAAGAATATGCAGGACGCAAAATTGGTAAAGCCCTGCTTCAACACTCCGAACAACTTATTAAAGCGAAAAAGGGCGCTATGCTTATAGCCGAAACCTCTTCAAGAGCTTTGTATTACAACACAAGAAAATTTTACGAAAACAACGGTTACATCGCTGAAGCTATTATCAAAGATTTTTATAATATCAACGACGATAAAATCATCTATATTAAAAGATTTTAATTATAAATGTAATACTATGAATAAAAAATTTAACGAAATAAGGTCTTACAATGACAGCGAAGTTACTAAAATCATTAAAAAACTTTGTAAAGAAAAAGTTTTTATCAATCTTATAACTCAATTCAATCCTACTGCTACCCCCAAACTTATTATTGAAAAGTTACAATCAATCAAAACTATTTACGATTTTCAAATCCAGGTGCTTTATCCGATGGCTAAAACCATCCTCAGACGAAGCTCCAGCGGTATTACTTACTCAGGTCTTGAGAACGTCAGGAAAGACGTTCCCTATCTTTTCATCTCCAACCATCGCGACATTATTCTTGACCCGGCGCTGCTTAACTATATCTTTTTTCAAAATGGCTATGATACCTGTTATATCGCTATTGGTAACAATTTACTTATTTATTCCTGGATTAATGATTTGGTTAAACTTGCTAAATGCTTTGTAGTCAAACGAAACATACCTTTCAGCCAGATTTTCGACCAGTCTAAAATTCTTTCTTCTTACATAAGATATATTATTAATGAACAAAAAGATTCTGTTTGGATTTCTCAACGTGAAGGCAGAACCAAAGACGGCGACGACAAAACTCATTCCGCGGTTCTCAAAATGCTTTCTCTCAGTTCAAATAAACCTATTGTTAGCTCATTTGAAGAATTAAACATTCTTCCTGTCTCCATCTCCTACGAATACGAACCCTGCGACTTTCTTAAAGCAACAGAGACCTACAAAAAATTAATTAATAACTCTTATAAGAAAACTCCTAAAGAGGATTTGAAAAGTATGATTACTGGGATTGTTGCTCAAAAAGGACGTATTCATTTCAATTTTGGAAAAGCTCTTAAACCTGAACTAAAAACTCTCAGCAATATTGATAATAAACCTGAACAATTAAGACAAATCGCTCTTATGATTGATGACAATATTTATGCAAATTATAAACTCTGGGAAACCAATTATATCGCTTACGATTTACTTAATAAAACAAACTCTTTTGCCGACAAATATAGCGAAAAAGCTAAAGATGCCTTTGCTTCTTATATTGATAAAATTGTTAGAATGATGAAAGAAGAATCACTGCTTATTGAAGATTTCCTGCTCGAAATATATGCAAACCCCGTTAAAAACATACTATCCCTTAAAAAATAATAATTAACTTATCGCTTTACAATCATAATTAGTGCCATACATAATATTGATTTTGCATAGAAATCCGTTAGGCGAAGCATCTCCGCTTCATTCTGTTTATCTATGTGCAATAATTTTTAAATTTTTACTTTTATAGATAGCACTAATTAATCATTTATCATTTATCATTTAAAATTTATAATTTAAAATTCTATGCTTTATGATATTATAGTTACAGGCGCTGGTCCTGCCGGCTCTTTCGCCGCCTACAACCTCGCCAAAAAAGGCTATAAAACTCTGCTTATTGATAAAGCTATTTTTCCAAGATACAAAACCTGCGGCGGCGGTATCACTTACAAAACCTTCAATTTAATTCCTTTCAACCTTGATAGTATTACTCAAAGCTCTATCTATAATTTTATCTTTTCCTCCAAATTTGACAATATATATAGACGTCAGTCCGATAAGTTGCTTATGAAATGCTTTATGCGCGACGAGTTTGACAATATGCTCGCCCTTGAAGCTATTTCGGCTGGCGCTGTCTTCCTCCAGCAAGAAAAAATTAAAAACATTGAAACTCATCCCGACTTTTTCCTCATTAATACTGAAAAAAACTCTTTCAAATCAAAAATACTAATAGGCGCTGACGGCGCTAACAGCACTGTTGCACGCTGCCTTAACCTGATGCAAAACGCAGTTTTTAAAGCTTACGCCATCGAAAGCGAAGTTTACACCAACGACAATATCCTTAAACAATACGAAAACACTGTCGGCTTGGATTGGGGCACTATAATTGATGGCTACGGCTGGATTTTTCCTAAAAAAGAACATCTCTCTATCGGCGTCGGTGCAAGTCTTAAAAACGCAAAACTCGTAAAACCTTATTACGACGCCCTTTGCAACAAATTAAAAATAAATACGCAATCCGTCAAATCCTTTAAAGCGCATCCTATTCCTTTCAGAATTAATAACAACCCTATTTACTCTGGCAAAGCAATCCTTATTGGCGATGCAGCAGGACTAACCGACCCCCTGACTGGCGAAGGTATTTATTATGCTATGAAAAGCGCTATTATTGCCGCAGATACCATAGCTTCCTTTTTATCCGACAACAGGCAACAAAGCGTGGACGCTTCGCCTAACCGAGACCTTGCCCAATATCAAAATGAAATTAACAAACAAATTATGCCCGAACTATTGGCTGCCATACCAGTCCAACACATTTACAACTGCGCACCCCTTTATTTTCATAAGCTTATCGGCAAAAATGAAAGGCTTTGGTCTGCTTTCTGCCGCATTCTACGAGGTGATTTAAACTATTTCGACATTCAAAAAAAATTCCCCTACTCCTCTATTCTTTGGAAACCACTAACCAAAACCGCTAAACTCGTCCACAACTATAAAAACAACTCTACACCCCCCACTTTTATATAATCTATTTCTTAAGGACATCTTTAATAACTCTATAAAACATTTAACCACAAAGTTCACAATGATAAATCAAAGTTCACAAAGTCTTGATTTTATTGTGTTCTTAGTGGTGGTACTTTGTGCTCTTTGTGTTAAAAAATTAGTATTTAGAGATGCCCTTAAATCAATATTCAACAACCAATTAGGCAAAGCGTCCACGCTTCATCTCAATTCCATTGCTCCAATTAATCCAAAATTCAACCTTCAAAATTCAGTATTCAACATTCAGCATTCAACATTCAGCATTCAACATTCAAAAACTCACTCAATACCTTCCAACACTTACCGTCTGCTTTAGCTGACGGATAAAACTTCCCGTTAGGCGAAGCGTCCACGCTTCGTCTCAATTCCATTGCTCCAATTAATCCAAAATTCAGCCTTCAAC
>JAGODS010000197.1 GCA_017998135.1 Bacteroidales bacterium | reverse complement strand
TAAAAGCTCTTGATAATGATAAAGGTGCTAATACTATTGAAATATGTCAATTATCACGTTCATTATATGTTGAAAGAAGAGGAAAGCATGCTGGATTATCAAAAATGGATAGAAGAATTAAAGTTTTAGATAAGTTAAATACTAGTATTACACCTGATGAGAAAAAAGAATTGCAAGAGTATGTAGATGAGTTATTAAAATATTTAGATTAATGGCTAAACGGGAAAGAATAATTACAAATAAGTTATATAATTATTAAAATAAATTATTTAATTTTTATAGATTTCTTTGTTCTGAAAGATTTTTCAGAGGAATACTGTAATAGTTTTATTTATGTTTCAATCGCGTGAAAATTTAAATATTAAATCATTGTTGTCCGATAAAAACATAAAAGGAGTTTAAAATAAAATCAAACTCCTTTAGTTTGTAGTTTTATTTTATTCACAAAATTTAACTACAATGAGCAAAAGTAATAATTTTTATGGACAATCGGTTTTCGGACAGCTAATAAATCTGATTGACAATTCCCTTATTAATAGGGCAGTTAAGAAATATAAAACAGATTATTATGTAAAAAAGTTTACAACAAAAGATCAACTTATCAGTATGCTATTCTGCGTATTTGGGAAGTGTAACTCAATAAGGGAGGTTAGTGGAGCAATGTTAGGTTTAAAAGGGGAAATTCTACATTTTGAATTAAAACACCTACCTAAAAGAAGTACTTTGAGTGATGCAAATAAACAAAGAACAAATGAAGTGTTTTAATTTATTTATCATGATTTATTAAAACAACATAAAAATATTATTTTGGAAAGCCGAATAAAAGAAGTTATCCGAAAGAATTTTAAAATCATTGATAGCACTACAATTAGTATATTTCAAAACATCCTTAAATGTGTAGGTCGTAAATCAAAAAATGGTAAATTCAAAGGCGGTATAAAAGCACATAGTGAGATAAATGCAGATGAAAAAGTTCCGAATATGATTTTTGTTAAACCTCAGCATCAACCAATGACCATGTATTGCTTTCCAAATTAGAGCTTGATACCAATACAATTTACGTGTTTGATAAGGGCGATAATAATTATAAAGCCTTTCTGAGGTTTAACGAAGGCAGAACAGGTTTTGTAACCCGTTTAAAAGATAATGCTTAATATGATGAGTTAGAGGAAATGGATATTCTTGGTGATATTCATTATGGAGTTATAAAAGATGAAATAATACAAGTTACAGAGAAAATTGAAAATGGAAAGAGCAAAAAACTAAAGTTACGTCGTATCGCTTTTTGGAATGGTGTTACAAAACGAGTATTTGTCTATATCACTAATCTATTTGAACTAAGAGCTGACCTAATAGCAGCTCTGTATAAAATCAGATGGCAAATAGAACTATTATTTAAGCAACTTAAACAAAATTTTCCACTTCGTTATTTTCTCGGAGATAATGAAAACGCAATTAAAATTCAAATTTGGTGTGCATTAATTGCTAATCTTCTGCTCAACGTAATTATGAAAACCGTTAAACGAAAATGGGCTTTCTCTAATATTGTTAGCTTTTGCAGACTTCATCTGTTTAACTATATTCATATTATAAGATTTTTTGAAAATCCCGAAAAAGACTGGGAGAAAGAATTATCCTCTAATGCTCAATTATCCTTATTTTAAGGGGGCTTACTTTTTAATTAAAAAAAATTGATAACTGATAATCATATTTTTATTTATACTTTTGTAGCGAATTTATTCTTATCTGGCAACAGTGATTTATAATGTCTGAAATTGAATATCTTCAAAAGTAGAGGGACTATTTGAATTCCTATAATGGATACAAATTTTCAGATGAAGAATTGAATCAGTTTATCATTGGTAACTATTCTAAGAAAGAAGATGTTAATCAAAGACCATTAGCAAAGTTTACCCAAGATATGGTTAAACAATTAAAATTAATTTAAAATTAATAATATGAACCCAAACAGAAAAAAAGATTTTCAAGAAAATTATTTTGGCAAGTTGCCAACTGTCTACATTGATACTAAATACATCAAAGGTAAATTTGTTGATTGTTATACAGGAAAGGAAATCATCTTAAAAGATAATGCTTATTCAAGATTAGAAACACATGCTTTTAATATCTCTGATGATGATCATGAAAGATATACTTGTACTATTATTAAAGAGGTTATTCCTGCTGGAACTAAATTAAATATTAAAATGCCTTTAAAAAATAAAGGTTTGTATAATCTCATTGTGCAATTATTAGAACCTCTCAAAATGAAAAAAAAGGATACAAACCAGCTACTGTTCAAGGATGTAAATGCGAAGTCATTGCTCTCCATCATATTGGTAATGTTTTTTATTCTGTTGAATTTAAACCCTTTGTTGTTTATTCTTTAAATCAGGCTTTCTTTCAGGCTTCTATCCGTTTTAGACCTGATAACCTTTCTCATACAACCAACATTTATACCTCTTGTTACCTCCAAAATGGCACCAACCTTGACACAATCAGAAATCGTGAATTTTGAAATTAATTATCATTAATCCATAAATATTATGTTCTCCGAAATAAAGAAATACAAAACCAAAGGTCACTTCTTTTTTAAAAAAGGGGATAACCTTAGAGAGGTCAGTGTAAATGTCCCCGACCTGCCAGGAGTTTATTATATCCTCCGCCTTGCCAAAGGAAAAATCAACCTGGTATATATTGGTAAATCAGGAACTATTCAGCAAAACGGAAAATTTAAAGACCAGCTATTAAAAGGTCGTCTTAATAATAAACAGGATGGAATGAAACGACAGGATTTCTTTGACCAGAAACTACAGCAGGAAAATATTGACGCTCTTGATATCTATTGGTTTGTTACTTTTGATGATTTTCATAACGATTTACCCGGATATGTAGAAGGTCTGATAATGCAAAAATTTTTTGAAATTAATGGCAGATTGCCTCTTTGGAATAAAGATTTTTAATTAATGTCTATCCATAAAGCCCTTTATAGATTTTTATTTCTTTTCTAATGTTTCACATTTCCCAAATGTGAAACATTTAATCTGCTATTTCTGTTAGTAACTTCTTTTTGTTGCTTTTTTGCAAATTTCTGGCGTCCTCGCGACTTTGCGGTGAATTTTTTATTAATTTATTAAAGTCAGTAATTTGACCTTGCTGAGTAGTTGCATTATTTTAGTTTCTTAAACTCTCTATTGTTAAAATTATTATGAATCTAAGACGAAGCGTGGACGCTTCGCCAAACGTGTTAGATACGGGCTGTAATGATTATAAATCCTTTTGATCTAAGATTAAGCGTGGACGCTTCGCCAAACGGGATCTTATAATATTCAACCCTCTTTATGCTTTAAAGCTGCCTGGACAAAGCCTATAAAGAGAGGGTGTGGGTTATTAACCGTGCTTTTGTATTCGGGATGGAATTGAACGCCGATAAACCAGGGATGGTCTTTAATTTCAATAATTTCAACCAGAAATTCATCAGGGTTAATCCCGACTGCCACTAAGCCTTTTGCTTTAAAATCTTCAAGATATTTATTGTTAAACTCATATCTGTGTCTGTGTCTTTCAGATATTAGCTCTTTATTATACAAAGAGGCGGTGAGAGATTCAGGTATTAATCGGCAGGCATAAGCTCCTAATCTCATAGTTCCGCCTTTTGATAGTATTTTTTTCTGGGCTTCCATAATGTCAATAACCGGATGAGTAGTACGCGGTTTTATTTCAGTAGAATGTGCATCTATGAAACCGAGTACATTTCTTGCAAATTCAACAACTGCACATTGCATTCCGAGACAAATACCGAGAAAAGGTATTTTATTTTCACGGGCATATTTAATAGCAGTGATTTTGCCTTCAATTCCTCTTTCGCCAAAACCGGGCGCAACAAGTATTCCATTGAGTTCTTTGAGTATTTCTGTTGCATTGTTATCATTCAAATCTTCGGAATGTATCATTTTAACATTTACTTTGCAATGGTTGTATGTGCCGCTATGAACGAAAGCTTCGTTTATAGATTTATATGCATCCCGTAGTTCAACATATTTACCTATCAAACCAATATTTACAGTCTGTGCAGGGTGTTTAAGTTTTTCAATAAATTCTTGCCAGTGTTTCAAATCAGGTTCTGTATCAAGTTTGCTTTTGGTTTTTCGCAATATTTCAACATCTAATTTTTCATTGTACATTAAAATTGGGACTTCGTAAATAGTATCTGCATCAATGGATTCAATTACGGAAGTTGATTCAACATTGCAGAATAATGCTATTTTATTCTTTATATTTTCATTAAGATGTTTTTCAGTGCGGCAAACAATAAAGTCAGGTTGAACTCCCTGTTCAAGCAAGGTCTTTACAGAATGCTGGGTAGGTTTTGTTTTAAGTTCTTCAGAGGTTTTCAGGTATGGTACAAGAGTTAGATGAACGACTAAACATTTGCTTCCCAGCTCCCATTTCATCTGTCTGACTGCTTCAATATAGGGTAATGACTCAATATCGCCAACAGTACCTCCTATTTCAGTAATTACAAAATCAAAATTACCTTTAGAACCTAATTGTTTGATAGAATATTTTATTTCATCAGTAATGTGAGGTATAACCTGCACTGTTTCGCCGAGATAATCACCTCTTCTTTCTTTCTCTATTACAGAAAGATATATTCTTCCAGTAGTAACATTATTAGCCTGAGAAGTAGTAATATTAAGAAAACGCTCGTAATGTCCCAGGTCAAGGTCGGTTTCGGCGCCATCGTCAGTTACGTAGCATTCTCCGTGTTCATAGGGGTTTAAGGTACCTGGGTCTATGTTAATATAAGGGTCTAATTTTTGAATAGTTACATTAAAACCTCTTGCCTGTAAAAGTTTAGCTACAGAAGAAGCAATTATGCCTTTGCCAAGTGAAGAACTTACTCCGCCTGTTACAAATATATATTTAGTATTATGCATATTTTAAAATTTGAAATTGCAAAATTATAAAGATAATTGAGAATAAATAATGAATTAAACGAATTTATATGAGTTATATACTATGCACGGT
>JAGODS010000196.1 GCA_017998135.1 Bacteroidales bacterium | reverse complement strand
TAATGTTAAAAGCATAGAAGCTTCGCTAAAAGAGGCAAAAGACAATCTTAGCAAAACCTCTATTTATGCTCCGCTTGACGGCACCATATCTAAACTGAATATTGAAAAAGGAGAAAGAGTTGTTGGAACGTCTCAATTTGCAGGGACTGAAATAATGCGAATTTCTAACCTTAATGAGATGGAAGTTAAGGTAGAAGTAAATGAAAATGATATTATAAGGGTACACCTTAATGATACTTCGCTTATTGAAGTTGACGCTTATCCTAACAGAAAATTTAAAGGTATCGTTACCTCAATCGCTAATTCCTCAAATAGCACATCCACAAGCACGAGCGTTGATCAGGTAACTAATTTTGATGTTAAAATCAGGATATTAAGTGAATCATATAAAGACCTAATAAACCCCTTACAAAGTCATCTTTCTCCATTTAGACCTGGTATGTCAGCAACAGTTGATATTCAAACAAAAAAAGTTTATAACGTCTTATCAGTTCCGGTACAGGCGGTTACTACCAGGGCAGACACTACAATCAATAAATCAGAAAAGAAAAAAACTATTGTAACCGACAACCAGACAGAGCTTGTTGATACTAAAGTAAAAACAAACAGCGTTGATGAATTTGTTTTTGTTTATAATGACGGAAAAGTTATACAGCAAAAAGTTAAGACAGGCATACAAGATAATAATTACATTGAGATACATGAAGGTTTAAAAGAAAAGCAGGAAATTGTAACCTCTCCTTATAAAGCTGTATCAAAAGACCTCAAAAACGGGGATAAGGTAAAAAAAATTAACAAATCCGATTTATTTAAAAAATAATTATCCCTAATTACAACCAAACCCCGAAGGGGTTTAAGGATGGTAGAATAAAGTTAAATATTTTTTTATTACTTTTGCTAAAAATTATTATTTATTAAGTAATAAATTAATTAAATAAGCAATATGATACTTTGTATAGAAAGCTCTGGAGAAAGATGCTCGGTAGCCATAGCAGACGAAACCGGCGTAAAGGATAGCAGGGAAAGCGATGGAGTAAACCGCCATTCAACCAAACTTGCACCCTTTATAAATGATATACTTAGCGACAACAGTATTAAAACTTCCGATTTGGAGGCTATAGTAATAAGCTGTGGTCCCGGCTCTTACACAGGCTTAAGGATAGGAGCAGCAACAGCCAAAGGCTTATGCTATTCGCTCGGCATACCATTAATTGCAATACCGACCTTAGAGGCAATGGCAGTTTATTTAATCAGTAATTTAGAAAAGGAAATATTTAAAAAAATAGAGAACTTCACAACGTTCTCTAAATTGAATGAGCAGTGGAATATGAACAACAGCCTTTTTTGTCCTGTAATAGATGCAAAGCGAATGGAAATTTATACTGCAATCTATGACTATAAATATAATGAAATATTAGAAACACAAGCATTAATAATTATTCAAAACTCTTTTACAGAATATTTAGAAAAGAATAAAATTGTTTTCTTCGGGGATGCTGTGGATAAATTAAAAAAAATCATTACTCATCCTAATGCAATATTTCTAAAAAACATATACCCAAAAGCTGAATACCTTGCTATCCCTGCACTTAAAAAACTTAAAGAAAAAAACTTTGAGGATATAACAAATTTTGAACCTTTTTACTTAAAAGATTTTATACCGGGAATACCAAAGGTTAAAGGTTTATATTAATTGAGTAGCGAGTACTTGGTACTTGGTACTTGGTATGTAATGAGTATATATAATAAAAAGACCTGAAAGCTAATAAAAGCAATCAGGTCTTCGGGTTGTAAGAATACGGGCTTTTTTCAAAACCTGTATTCTTAAGTAAAATTCTATTTAATAAACTTTTTAGTACTGATAGCTGAATTATCTGTAATAAGTCTTATATAATACAATCCGTGAGTTAAATTTGCTGTATTTATTGATATTATATGGTCACCTGCTGATTGCTTAATATTTTCAATACTTATCAGTTGACCGGTCCTGTTATAAATTTCTATTTTTATATTAGTAACAGCGGGTAATGAGATATTAATATTAGCAGTATTATCAACAGGATTGGGATAAATATTACCGATATTTATATCTTTTGTAATATTAGTAATACCAACCATATTATCAACAGGCATAGCTTTAAAATTATCTATACTAAAATTAATACCATCAGGGTTTTCATTATTCTCGTCAATAGTAACCTCTGCCGGGGTAGTGATAACGCCAATAGATTCAACATATACTTTATAAGTTCCATAGGCTAATTCACTAAATCCATAAGACCCTGATTTATCGGTTCTGGTAAAATTAAGAACTTTATCATTCATATCAAGCAACACAATCTGAATGTCAGCGATACCAATACCTTTTGAAGATTTCTTAAAATCGGAAACAAAGCCTGAAATACTGCCTTTACCTTTTGGATAAGAATTAAGTTTAACAAGATTTATATTAACATTGTCAGTAGCAACAAAGTCACCAACGCCAACAGGTTTGGCTAAATTCCACTGCCAGGAATCGCCATAGAAAGTTGTAAGATATTTATCAAAATATTGAGATTCCTTATAAAGAGAAGCAAAAACATAATAACTGCCAAAAGGAATATTATCAAAATGATAATAACCTTTTTCACCTATCTGTGCAACATCAAAATATGACATATATCCATAAGGGAAATTATCCATTTTGATTATAGCGACATAGCCTTTATCAGCATAATCATTACCTGCTAACACTTTACCGGATATAGCTCCCCAGTAGTTAGTGCTGTCTGTTTCCCAACCTAACAAGCTCTGGCAAGAAGTATAGCTGCATTCTAAAGAATCAATTATAACATTAGTAGTAAGACATACTTTTATATCGCCTGACTGTGTAAAATTGTGCTTAATAAAAGGAGTCTGCGTTGTTTCGGTTATATCGCCAAAGCTCCAAATATATGTAGTATTATCAGGATAATTAGTATAGGCATCAAAATTAATAGTAATATCTTTATCAGTAATTTGATTTATTTTATAAGTAAAATAATTATAACATTTATCAGGAACAGGCGGGTAAATTGTAGAGTCAACATAAAGCATTTTACAACTGAATGCTTTACATAATTGCCCATCAGGATTGGAATAAACAGTGGTCAGGCAAATATTATAATCAGAGCCCGGATAGAAACTATGGACAGGCGTTTTTTCATAAGAAGTATAACCATCACCAAAATCCCAACTAAATTGAACTGCATTTTGAGTATCATAAGGATAAAAACGATATATTGCTGTTTCAGGGAACGAAACAACTGTACTGTCTATTTCCCATCCAAAATCTGTTTTACAATCATAATTGATCTGACCCACATAAACGGAATTGCAGTAAGTATCTTTACAGTTTAGAGAATCATTGGAAATAGTAAGACAAACATTATAGATACCGTCTTTAAGATATTGATGATCGGGATTTTTCTTATCAGATATAGTACCATCGCCAAAATCCCAATACCATTGATTTGGATTTCCTTCTGAAATATCAATAAAATGAAAATAATTAGGAGTATTAATCATCGTGTCTAAGTAATTATAATAATTAGCCCGGCAGAATTTACTGGCTCCCCCAATATATATAGTCTGGCAATATGTATTGCTACACCAGTCTGAACTGTCAAGAGAAGATACGGAAAGACATACATTGTATTCTCCTTCTTTTATATATGTATAAGTCGGATTCTGTTCATTAGAAGTATTGCCATCACCGAAATCCCAATACCAATATTTAATATTACCTTTTGAAGCGTCAGAGAAAAAACAAGTATTAAGATTGTTAGGATCCGTTTCCATAAACATATTAAAATAAGCAAAACAACCCTGCTGTTCATTATTAACAAAAAGCTGCTGGCAGGTATAATCTTTACATCCGAGAATTTCATTATAAACTGTCAGACATACATTATATATCCCTGTCTGAGAATATTTGTGTGAAGGATTACTTCCTGTATCACTTGTGTTATCGCCGAAATCCCAGAAATATTTAAAATTAGCGCCTGTCATTTCAGGAAAAAAGGTGTAATGTCCCAATCCGACAGAATCTTCAATAGAATAGAAATTTGCATTACACTTATTATCATAGCCGAGTTGTATGGTCTGACAAAAACTATTAGTGCAGGTTGTATTGTCTACCAAAGCACTTACAATAGTCATACATACATTGTAAGTACCAAGAAAATAAAATGAATGCTGCGGATTTTGAATGTTAGAAACGCTGCCATCACCAAAATCCCATTGCCAACTTAATATATTGCCGTTGGAGGTCCGGGACTGGTCATAAAATTGTATCGGAACAGCTTCAGGTATTGTAATAATACTATCAATTTTTGAATACCCAAAAGAAGCAAAACAGCCCTGCGGAGGCTCATAGCCCATAACTTTTAAAGTATCACAGTAAGTACTTACGCAAGTGTCTGCATAATTATCAGAAAAGCTATACATCTTAAGACAAACACCATAATAACCTTCGTTAAGATATTTATGCATTGGATTTTGTTCATAAGAAGTAGTACCGTCTCCAAAATCCCACATATAATAAGAATGCTCAGCACCTGTGGATTTATTGATAAATCTATAAGCAAACATACTACTGCTCACAGTAGAATCCTTGAATACATAAAAATACGCGTTACATTTTGGGTAGTTCTGACTTACCCCTGCAAATGTTATATATAACAATGCAACCATTAATAAAAATAACTTTTTCATATTTTATAATTTAATAATTAATACTAAAGATAAGACAACAAAATTACTAAAAAAGTTGCATATAGAAAAAAAAATTTTTTTCAGCCGTTGATATTCGCCTGATTAAATAGATGATTTATTTTAAGTTTGTAAATCTAATTTAATAATTTATGCAGAATGACAGGGCTTCGGAAATCTTTAATACCCGGTAAATGATATTGATAATAAAGTATAATTTTATCAAGAAGCGGTGATAAATAAATTTGTGGAACAATATATTCAGGGGAAGATAAAATTTTACTTAACTCAAAACTTAAAGG
>JAGODS010000195.1 GCA_017998135.1 Bacteroidales bacterium | reverse complement strand
TTGTTTTAGTAAAGTTGATTTACCACATCGCCTTACTCCGCTTATAGCAGTGATTTTATCAGTTTTTATCTTAGTTTCAGGCACATCCCTTTTTACAAAATCAATTTTTTTTGTAAAAGATTCAAATTGTTCAATTATGGTTAATTTTAATATATTTTTATCCATTGCTAATGTATATTATTTGTTACTTTTATACAATGCAAAAATACAAAATTTTTTATTGTTCTCGTTTTAAACCAAATAATTTAAAAAAAATAAAATATTGCAATCTCGCAAAACTATTAAGGGAACTTCTAAAAACTAATAAAAAATTTAACCTCTCCTACCATCCTAGCACCCCTTCGGGGTTTGATTGTAATTGGGGGGGATTATCCTTTTCTACCATCCTAACACCCCTTTGGGGTTTGGTTGTAATTATAGGGAATTTTAATCTCACCCTAACCCTCTCCTAAAATTAGGAGAGGGAATATAACTCTCTACCATCCTATCACCCCTTCGGGGTTTGATTGTAATTGGGGATAATTATTTTCTGCCATCTTAACTTCTACCATCCTGACACCCCTTCGGGGTTTGGTTGTAATTGGGGATAATTATTTTCTACCATCCTAATACCCCTTCGGGGTTTTAAGAGATGCCCATAATTAAAAAATTAACTTTACTGTTTAAAAAAATAATTATATAAAACGGTTTAAATGTTTCACATTTTGTAAATGTGAAACATTTATAATCAATTTTTCTGTTATATGGTGAATCCTTTAAATTATTTCAAAAAAACTTAATTGAGAGTTTGGCGCCGAACCACATTCTGATGTCGGTTTTGCCAGGTGTGTGGGTAAAGAAGCTGTGAGGATAAAACTCATTGTTTACATCGAGGTAGTCTTTGCCCTGGGTATCTGATACGATAATATTATATGTAGGTCCCAGCGCTATACTGATTTTACGAAGTATTCTATATTCCAAACCTATATGAAGTTTGCTCAGTAAATTAAAATGAATATCAGAATTAGGGCTTTTTTGGATTTGCTGGGAAGTCAGTTCGCTAACAAAAAAGAATTTATTATTCATTTTTAAAGCTGTTCCCAATCCGTAGCCATAGGTCCATATATCGGAATTAGCGAAAACTCTTCTTCCTGCAAAAAAGATATTATGCAGTTTATCAACTCCTGACCTAAAAGCAACATACGAGAATGTTAATTCATCCTGGGAAAATTCAATTTTATGGTAGCCCTGCTTAATAAAACTAAAGAAAGCTAAAGGATAACCATTCCCGGTATCAGCGATATTAATAAAGGATAACTGGAAACCATCATTGCGTTTTGCTATATTTATTAAGCCTGCGACCTGGCAACCCCTAATACAACCTGCAATATTAGCCAATCCGCTAAGTTGAAACCCGGAGATAGTATCTGCAATATTAATAAGCCCGCTAACTTGTGCCACATCAACTCTCTCAGAAGTATTATTTACCAAGCCTGCTACCTGCATTCCATCCATTCGTCCGGTATAGTTATATAAACCTGCTGCTTGAAAACCGGTAGTTTTTTTTGAATTTATATTAAACAAACCGGCAAATTGGGCGCCTTTGACATTACCTGACACTATATTACCCAATCCTGCAAATTGGCAATATCTCACATCCCCGTTATCAATGTTAAGTAATCCTCCGATTTCGCATATATCAATGCCTTTTGAGCTGCCCGCAAAAAGATTGAAAGATACTTTATTGACAGTGTTGATAGCTAATAGCCTGTTGGTGCTAATGCCGGGGATTACTGAAAAGGATAGTTTTGAGAATAAGGTGTCGTTTATGTTTCTGAAATTAGCGTTATTTTTAAGTAAGCCCCATAATGATTTTAATTTATCTTTTAACTCATTACGCTTGTTTGTATCAGCAGGTAATTCTATAATTGTTAAAGTATCTGTATTAACGGGTTTATTAAAAATGGTATCCTTAATCACCTTTTGTACAACTTTAGGATAAAGGTAAATAGTTAATTCTTTTTTACTGTAATTATAAATTACAAGAGAAGTATCTTTATAATTTTCTTTTGCAAAAGATAATGTAATGGCGGGCTGAGAAGCGGAAAAGGATAACTGAAAATAACCATATTTGTCAGATAAGGTTGATTTTTTGTTTTGTTTAAGGTATATACTCACGTTTTCTAAGCTGCTGCTGTCCTGCAAACTATAAACATAACCTTTAAGTTCTAAAGGTGGAGCAGGATTAGTTTTAGCGGACTCTTTACAACGTATTATAATGTATTTATCATTTATTTTATATCCGCAGGGGGTGCCTGGAAACATATCATTTAATATTATACGCAGGGGTTTTTTATAAAAGGCTTTGGTAATTTTTTGTTTATCGTTGAACTGGGTATATGAAAATACAACACCGGTTTGGGAGGAGATGTTTTTAAAAATTTCGGAATATGTTTGATTTACTGCATTAATTGTAACCAATTTTTCAATATAGGGACGGTTCTGGGCATTGACATTGGCAGTGAACAATGAGCAATGAGCAATGAGCAATGAAACTATTGTAAATATGTATAATCTTAGTTGTTGCATTTTTCACCATTAATTATAAAAGCATCCTGTGTTTTTTCAAAAGACAAGCCCAGCGTCTCGGTAATAACCAATAAAATGGTTTCAATTTGTTCATTATTGAAGTTAGTAGTTAGTTTGCAATTCCCTATATTTTGATTTTTCATCAAAATACGAACATTATAAGCCTTATTTAGCTCTGTAATTATATCAACTAATTTACTGTCATTAAAAATAAAATGGTGGCTTACTGCCGGCTTTGATAAATCTTTAATTTCTTTTGATGACTTAATATATAAAGCCTTGCCAGAGGCTTTGATAATGATTTCTGTTCCCAGACTATCAAACAATAAGACTATTCCTTCATCAACTTTCAATTTTATTGTATCTTCATTTGAAGATGTAGTAATATTGAACTTAGTGCCAATATCTTTAATATACACATTACCAGCGTCAATCAATAAGGAGGGTCCGCTGTTATGTTTTACAGAAAAATAAGCAGAACCTTTTAGATGTAAAGTCCTGTTTTTCTTTCCGAAATCTTTATCAGCGATTATAGAGGAGTTGGGAGAAATAATTATATCTGTTCCGTCATCAAGTGTAATGTTTTTACTGACAGAGCCTGCGGTATAAGTGATTATTTGATTCTTATTATCTTTAAATAAATAAAATAAAACGCCGGTTAAACCGACAATTAACAAGACAGCAGCAGCTATCCTGAATAATGAATAATTAAATTTATTAGCTTTATTTTCTATGGCAGGAGTTATGCGGGCTTTGGTTTTATTCCAGGCTTCATTAGAATTAATAACAGAATTATCCTGTATTCTGCCTGTCAGTTCAAAAATTTTAGCACAGTTATTATAATAAGTCAGGTTTGAATCGTTATCCGCCTTCCAGTCTTCCAGGAGCATCGCTTCATCGGGTGAGGCTTCACCGGATAAAAACTTGCTTATAAGTTCGTCAATATTGTCAATTCTAATCACGATAATAGTTTTATTAGAAAAATAATTATTATTGATAAAAACTCTTTTAAATGTTCTCTCAATACTTTTAAAGCTTTTCCCATTTGGTTTTCAACCGTTTTAACCGATAGATTCAATTTATCGGCAATTTCCCGGTATTTCATTTCGTCATACCTGCTCATTCTGAATATCTTTCTGCATTGTTCGGGTAGTGAGTCAATAGCATAGTCAATTTTAGTTTGTAATTCCTTATGAGAAGCCGTATCATTAAAAAGAGGATTTTCCTCTGTAAACCGGGCCTCTTTTAAGTAATCATTTCTTATTGTTTTTTGTTTTATAAAGTTAATGCAGGAATTATAAACCGATTTATATAAAAAAGCTCTTACAGAGGTATGAAATTCAATTTCATTTCTTTTCTCCCAGACAGAGACAAAGACCTGCTGAACTATATCCTGAGTTTCATCTATATCCTTCAGTAAAGTATTTGCATACACAACCAAAGGATTATAATACTTATGAAAAATCATCTCATAATCCTTTAAATTATTGATTTTATTATTCTCTTTATAGTTTTTATCCTTTTCCACTAATTATTATTAGCTTTTTTAAAAAAGGACAAAAATATAATATTTATTCTTATGACAAGTAAAATTAATTTTACCCCTATCTTTTATAAAAAAAATATACAGTAAAGGAGACAGGGGGCAAAGTTGCTAAAGAATAAATATGGTTTTTAAGGATATACTTTTAAAACTAAGTTTTTTTAAAGGCTTAAGATAAGTTCTTTGTAATTTTTATTAAGCCAACTGTTGACTAAGAGGCGGAAGTCGTTATAGTTGGCGGGGTCAATGAGGGTATTATTTATTTTGATTGATTTACTAACAATAATTTTGTCATTGTTAGAGGATATTTTGATAATAACCGAGCCGACGCTGTTGGATATATTAATGTCGGTAACTGTCATAGCAGGTTTGAGTTCTTTGGGCAGTTGAAAAGTATATTCATAGTTTTCTGTTAAATTGTAAGGCAGTTCAAGCGGGGAGTTCCTTTTTGAAGAGAGCGATGTGATGCCATAGCTATCAAAGCCTGCTGATGAAACGGGGATAGGAATAAAAATATATTTTTCTTTAGTGTTAGTGTTTTTGTTTTCAATATTAAATTTCGCTTTAAGCTGCTCTTTGGTCAGTGAAATAATCTCGTATTTGCTTATTGACGGATAAAGAGATTTGATAGTTTCTTTATCAACAAACATTTTAAGATAAGGATTAAAGGACTTTGTAAATTCAGCGTTAAGCGAAGCTGTATATTCTTTAGCGTTATTGATAGAAAATTCGCCTTTTACAGAGATAGTGTTGCAGCAATCTTGTTTTTTAAAGAAGTTTGTTTCAATATTGTTGTTTAAAGTATAATAAGCGAAGCCTTGCATTTTAAAAGCGAGGTCCTGGTTATCTTTATGAATAGGTGAGAGGTAAATAGTTTTTCCCTGTTCATAATTTACTTTAAGAATAAAATTGTTAAACAAAAGAGGTATAGAGAATTTATT
>JAGODS010000194.1 GCA_017998135.1 Bacteroidales bacterium | reverse complement strand
GAAAAATATTATTAAATCATCTTTTAAAATTAATGGTGATACTGCAAAAATTAATTTTAGCTTTATTAATAAATTAAATGTATTTGAAAATACTTCATCAGGAAATATTAATAGTTTGTTATGGGATTTTGGAGATGGAGCCACTACTCAACAATTTAATGCAGCTCATAGCTATACTGAACACAAAAGCTATAAAATCACATTAACAATAAGCGATGCGGCAAGCCAGCAAGATTCATCTATTCATTATTTATTGGTTAAAGATACTACTTTTACTCAGATTCAAGCAGATTTTTTTACAGAGTCCAATACAATTAACTTATATAATACCGGGAAAGTCAGATTTTATGATATGTCTAAAGGTAAAGCTAATGAATGGTTATGGGATTTTGGAGATGCGAGCAGTACTTCTACTGAACAAAATCCTTTTCACACTTTCAGTAGCGTAGGAGATTTTAATGTTACTCTTAAAGTTAGCAACCAAAACGGCTCAGATGAAATTACACGTAAAATAAGCGTTATCAATGTTAAAGCTATTAAAGAGAATAATGCTGCTTTACATAAAGTAATTGTCAGTCCTAATCCCTGCGTGAATTTTGTTATTGTAAAATCTGAGAAACCTATTGATAATATTGAAGTTTTTGATGTCTTTGGTCGCCTACTTTTAAAAACTGAAGTAAATGATAATTATTACCTGCTTAATACAACCAATTTTATTAAAACTATGTTTTTTATCAGGCTTCATACTAATGATTTGATTACTACCTGCAAAGTTGTTGTCAAGAAATGATTAGCGAATAGGGTGTAGCGTGTAGCGTGTAGCGTGTAGCATGTAGCATGTATTGAGTATCGTGTAGCGTGTAGCATGTAGCATGTAGCATGTATTGAGTATCGTGTAGCGTGTATTAATACCCAATACCCAATACCCAATACCCATTACTCAATACCCAATACCTAATACCCAATACCCATTACTCAATACTCAATACTCAATACTCAATACTCAATACCCAATACCCAATACCCAATACCCAATACCCAATACCCAATACCTAATACTCAATACCCAATACCCAATACCCAATACCCAATACCCAATACTCAATACTCAATACCCAATACCCAATATTTATTTATATTTGCATTTTTCTTATATGGATAAAAAGTATAAATTAATACTCTTAGTAATTTTATCAGGCTTGGGTTTTGCTTATAGCTGGTTGCCTGTTGGATTTCCTTTTATTATTTTTGTTGCTTTCATACCTGTTTTATTTATTGAAGAACAGTTTTTTATTAATAAACGAAAATCAGGTTTATTGCTACTTTATGTTTATCCTGTCTTTTTTATTTTTAATCTAATGACTACCTGGTGGATTTCAAATGCTACGGTTGTGGGAGCTATTTTTGCTATTGTTTTAAATGCTTTATTTATGACATTGATAGTATTTTTAAGTCATCTTATCAGAAAAAAAACTAATTCTTTGATTTCATTTATTTCATTAATTTGTTTCTGGCTGGCTTTTGAGTATCTCCATTTAAGATGGGATTTATCCTGGCCCTGGCTTAGCTTGGGCAATGTTTTCGCCTCTTACCCTTCTATTGTTCAATGGTATGAGTTTACAGGAATTTTAGGAGGCAGTCTTTGGATATTAATTATTAATATCTTACTATTTAATGCTTTTAAATATTTAAGAAATAACAATTTTGCCAATTCTTTTATCATAGTTACTTTATTTCTGTTGGTTATACCTATACTATTTTCCTTTATAATTTACAGAGGCTATAAGGAAAAAGGGAAAAAGATAAATGTTACTGTAGTACAACCTAATATAGACCCATATAATGAGAAATTCGGCGGTATGGAGCTTAATCTTCAAATTGATAGAATGCTGTTTCTTGCAAAAGAACAAATAGATATTTCAACCGAATTGGTCGTTTTTCCTGAAACTGCTATTTCGGAAACTGTCTGGGAAAATAATCTAAGCGGTGAAGAGGCTGTTTTGAGAATTAAAAAATTTATAGCTGAGTATCAGGGTTTATCAGTTCTAATTGGCGTGTCTTCTTTTAAAATGTATAATAACAAAAAGGATATTACTCCGACAGCGAGAAAATATTATGGAGATTCGCTTTTTTATGATGCTTTTAATAGTGCTCTTTATATAGAAGCCGATGGTGCAATGCAAATATATCATAAAAGCAAGTTAGTGCCGGGAGTTGAAAAAATGCCGTATCCCGCCTTTTTTAAACCTTTGGAAAAGTTTTCTATAGATTTGGGTGGAATGACAGGCAGCCTGGGTACGCAGGATAATAGAATCCCCTTTTATGACAAAAAAAGAGATATCAGGATAGCTCCGGCAATTTGCTATGAGTCCATTTACGGTGAGTTTTTGGGAGAATATATAAAAAATGGTGCAAAACTTATTTGTATTATTACAAATGATGGATGGTGGGGCAATACAGCAGGTTATAAACAACATTTTGAATACGCAAGACTAAGAGCTATAGAGACCAGACGTTTTATTGTTCGCTCTGCCAATACAGGAATTAGTGGTATTATTAACCAGCGGGGAGATGTTATTAAGTCTTCTAACTGGTGGACTGCCACTGCTTTTAGTGATGAAGTTATTCTTAATGATAAAATCACTTTTTATGCCAGATTTGGAGATTATATTGGTAAATACAGCCTTTATTTTTCTTTTATTATTTTGTTGTACGTAATAATTAAGCGTGTAGCGTGTAATGTGTAGCGAGTAGTGAGTAGTGAGTAGTGAGTAGCGTGTATAAATACCCAATACTCAATACCCAATACTTAATACTTAATACTTAATACTTAATACTTAATACTTAATACTTAATACCCAATACCCAATACTCAATACCTAATACTCAATACTCAATACCCAATTATTTCTCCAAAATATAAAATTCAGTTCTGCGGTTTTTAGCTTTACCTTCAGGTGTATTGTTTGTATCAACAGGTTTAGTCATTCCAAAACCTTTGTAATTTAAACGCGTTTTTTCTATTCCTTGTTTTATAATATATTCAAACACTGATTTGGCACGATTTTCTGACAGGGATAAATTGTAACTGGCATCTCCAACATTATCTGTATGTCCATAAATAGCAATTTTCATATTTTTATTTTCATTCAGATAATTGATAAAATCATTGATTACCAATTTTGATTCTTCTGTAAGCGCAAAAGAGTCGGTCTGGAAATATATATCATTCAGTTTATAAGCATTACCGACCTTTAGTTCCTTTATTTCCATATCTATCTTGGTATTAGTTTCAATAGTAGTATCTTCGGTTGATATATACTTTGAACTATAAGCATATCCTTCTTTTTTAACGGTTAATAAATAATCATCCTTAAAAAGAACAGCAACAGCATACTCACCTGTAACTGAGTCAACAGGAATATGAGATATATTGCGGGTTTGCATATTTTGTAATTCAATTTTAGCTGGTAGTGGCTTATTTAAGCTGTCGTCTTTAATTACACCTTTAATAAGAATAACTTTCTGAGGTCTGGCTTCTTTATAAAGTTCAAAAGAATAAACATCCCAACCACCAAGTCCTTTAAGTGTATTAGATGCAAAATATCCGTAATTACCGTCTGTGCTAACAAAAAAACCTACGTCATCAGATGTTGTGTTTATTGGATAACCTATATTCTTAGGTTTTTCCCATTTATTATCATTACCCATTCTTGTATAAAAAATATCATAGCCGCCTAAGCCGCCCCAGCCGTCACTGGAGAAATATAAAGTCTGGCTGTCTGTATGGATAAAGGGCGATTTTTCATTGCCCTTTGAGTTGATTTCAGTACCCAGACATTCAGCTTTGCTCCATTTGTTATTATTATCTTTACGACTTATATAAATATCATAACCGCCTGTTCCGCCATCACGGTCGCTAATAAAATAGAGTGTTTTGCCGTCTGAAGTTACTGTAGGTTGCGATTCCCAGCTTTTAGGCGAATTAATGTTTTCGTCTAATGCTTTAATGTCTCCCCAAATCCCGTTTTTATACTCCGAAAAGTAAATATCACAATTAAGATAAGAGTTGTTATTATTATATTTACAGAGTGTATAAAAAAGCTGTTTATTATCAACAGTTAAGGTGGCGCCGCCTTCATTATCATTAACATTAAAAGGGCGGGGCATAGTTGCGCCAGCATCATACCTGCCTTTTTTGTCCCTTAACGAAAAAGTAAATACTTCTTTAAACTTCTGTTCACTAACCCAGGCTGTTTTCTGTTCATAAGGAATTCGTCTTGTATATAATGCCATTTCATTATCAGGTGTTATTATAGGAAGATATTCGTCAAATTTTGAAGAAATGCCCGGAACTAAAACAGGATTAAAAGGCACAGGTTTGGAGGTTAGGTCTAAGTAATTTTTTGCATATTTTTCCATTCGTAAAGCATCCTTATAATCCTGTTCTTTAAATTCCTTCTCGGTTTCGGTTTTTTCTATATCATTCAAATAGATTTTAAGATAATTCAGCGTTTCATCATACTTTTCTGAATTAAAAGACATTGAAGCAAGAAAATAATATGCTTTCATTTTATATGACGGACACAAGGCTATTGACTTTTTCAAATATTTATCAGCATAAAAAAAATTGAGCTTTTCAAAGTTCAAACTGCCTAACAAATAATAAGCCTGGTAATGGTTTTCTTCTTCTTCTATAAGCTTTTTAAGCAGGAAGGTCGCCTCAGAATATAATCTGGCATTAAATTTCTTTTCAGCATCTTTATATAGTTTATCAGACTTCTTGTCATAATTTGTCTCACACTGATTATCCTGAGCTATTATTTTAAAAAAGAAACCAATAAAATAAAATATTAATAATAGTCGCATTTAAATAAAGAAATTGCAAAATTATCAAAATAAATGAGGATTTTTAGATAAATAAAAAAAATAGCTTTTTCAAAGTTGATTAATTGAAAAAGCTATTTTTTTGACTTTTAAATATTCAAAAAAGCAGCATTAATAAATATGTATTTTGCTACAATAGATTTTATTATTACTAATAATTCTTGAAATA
>JAGODS010000193.1 GCA_017998135.1 Bacteroidales bacterium | reverse complement strand
AATGGATAATTGTCCAATACAATTATCCATTTAAGAAAAATAATATAAAAGAAATTAAAGTTTTTATTTTTCCAGAAAAGGAATTTTATTTAATAAACCATACAAACAGCAATAAACAGAGAGAGAAACTTCGTTATCGGTTGAAGTTATAGCGAACAATTTGTTTTTTTCATTATTTACAGTTGTTTTACATATATTAAGTTTAATAGCGATTTGATTGATTGTTAGTCCTTCTATCATCAGCTCTACAATATCTTTTTGTAGCTTAGTAAGAGAGATTTTATTTGCAGGATAATGTAAAGCTATAAAACTTTTGAAAAAATTTATAATTTGGGTTTTTGACCGTAGTATCAGCGGTATTTCAGTGAGTTGACATACATATATTTTATTAAAGTATAAATTATCAGATAAAATCAGAGAAGTTTGAGATAAGAATCAGGTGTATTCTGTTTCATTTTTCTTTATCCGGTATAAAGAGATGTAGATATTTCCCTCTTCGTTTTTGAAATAATTTATTTTATCCCTAAATAGCTGTCTGTCATCAGGATGTATATTGCTAATGTAATTTTTATATGTCATCAGGCTTGTAAAATTAGCTTTAAAAGCAGTATGACGAGCAAAGAAATCGGAATCGCTTATCCATTTGACAGTCAGTAATTCCGGGTCAATAGTAAAAATAACGGAATTTGAGGATTTTAAAACGGAATTAAAAAGAAAATTGTCAGTGTTTAGCTTATCAACTAAGGAAGTTAATCGGAGGTTCTCCTCCTGTAGCTTATTACATTTATTCAAAAGATTGTTATCGTCAGACATAATTCAAATTTTAAATAAATAAAAGAAAAAAAGAATACAAAATCAACGTGTTAAACTATAATCAAGTAGTAAAATAAAGCCCGAAAATATATGAATTGCAAATATAAATAAACTTTTTGTAAATGCTTTATGCTTAGCACTATTACTTTAAAGCATCTTCTTTTTCCAGTAGGGAATTAATATAAATGTTTCACATTTACAAAATGTGAAACATTTAAACCGTTTATAGTATAGCAGCTTTATAAATCGCTATGAAAAATTCAGTTTAATAAAGCATCAATTTTTTATATGAGATATAAGCTTTGTTTTTAAATCTGACATAATATAAGCCTTTGGCAACAGTAGATAAATCAATAGTTTTCTGTTTTGAGTCTAATAAAATCAAATCGGAATTAAAAACAGTTACGCCCTGCATATTTATAATTGCAAGATTAAATTCGTCAGTTAATATGGTATTTGAACTAAAGGATATTTTTATCAAGCCAGAAGAAGGATTAGGTATTATAGATAAGTCTAAAAGCGCCGTATTATCATCATTTATTGAATTACATAAAATAAACATAAAAACACCGTTGAACACTGTCTTGCACCCATTATAATCTACAACAGCAAGAGTATATTCTATAGAACCGTTACCTATTTCATCTGAATTAACATTAATAAATCTTGTAGTATCGCCGGTTGACCAGAAATACGACTTAAAACCTTCGCCGGCATCAATAGTATAATCAGTATTTTCACACATTTTAATTAATTTATCCAGTTTAATAACGGGGCTTTTAAAGATATAAACAGGCTTTGATATAACAGTATTGCAGTTATTATTAAGTTTTAGTTTGTAATATCCTTGTTGCGTGGGAGAAATATCAGAATTAGCTTTAGAAAATTCTTTATCGTCAATTAACCAGGCATAAGTTGCATTTGCATTATGAGTTTTACTTGTAAAATAAATATTATCAATCCATGCTGTATTGCTGCCGGAGGCGATTGCGCCGTCGCGGGCGTAACTCCATTTAAAAATATTAATACCTTTATAGACTTTAAAGCGTGCTTCGGTCCAGTTTATTTCGCCAGACCATTGTCCTGCAAGGGAATCATTTATATAAAAGTTTAGAAAATCAAAATCTTTTTCAGAAGAAATTTTGAAGAAGAAAGCGATAGTATCGTTGTCGCTTAATTCTAATGCGAGGGATAAATCGGCGCTATGTAAACCGCTGACAAAAGGCGCTTTGGCGCTATATTTTCCTTCTTTGTAAACGTTCTTATCTATAGTCCATTGGGCTGCGCCGAAAGTTACCCATTTATATTTATTAAAATCATTGCTTTCAAAGCCCTCAAAAAATAAAGAACTTGAAAACAATTTAACATTTCCTGTACAGTAATTATCTTCTGCTTTGTCTATGATAAAATCAGGTATAGGCTTGGATTTGAATAAAACTTTAACTGCATCCGAGCTGTCGCTGCATAGATTATCCGAAATGATAACCCTGTAAGAGCCTTCTTGGCTCGCTGTGTAAGATGATGAAGTAGCGGCGGGAATAATTACCCCGTTTTTTAGCCAGCTATAATTAAAACCGGGTTGATTAGCGGCAGTTAGAGTTAAGCTGCTGGTATCGCAAATAATTTTATTACCCTTGGGAGATATTTCAGCGACTAAGGAGGGTAGAAACTTGATAGTAATTGAATTTGAAGTATTAATGCAATTGTTCTTATCGGTAACTACCGCTTTGTATAAACCGTCAGCTACTGGATTATAACTGAAAGAAGATTTTATTTGAGCGGGAAATCCATCTTTATACCATTTGCAGGAAGTAGCGGTATTAGCTTCTGCTTTGAGTATAACCGGGTTCTTATAACAAGGTGGCGAATTGGTATGAGAAGAATCTATTGAAACCTCCGGTAAATCAAAAACTTCAATAAAGACAGGCTGCGAAGTAGCACTGCCGCAATTATTGGAGGCTATATAACTGTAACTACCGGTTTCGGTTACGGTATAGTTACTACTTGTAGCGTCTATGAGAGGTTCGTCATTTTTAAGCCATTGGTATTGCCAGGAAGCAGAGGCTCCAATAATAATGTTATCTATATAAACATAGTGGTCATCAGTATATAAATCATTTTTCAGAAATACCCATTTAAGATTAACAGAGCCGGCTTTAACAGGGAAACTTACTTTAGTCCAGTCATAGGATCCTGTCTGTGATAATATCAAACTATCATTAATATAGAATTTAAAATATCCATAATCTGTATAAGTATTCAAATCATAGTAAAATGAAAGAGAATCATTATTAAGTAAATTAAGATTAAGGTTAAGTTCGGTTTTGCTATTATTGGGAATAGAGCCTGATTTAACGGAGTATTTATCTTTATAACCATAATAGTCAACAATTGTCCAGGGTCTTAAGCTGTCATTTATCCAGTTATACTGCTTAAAAGAATTAGAAGTAAAGGTCTCGTAAATTATCGGAACGGCTTTAAGCGAAGTATTAGCGCCTTTGCAGAATGCTGTTTTACCCTCATTATATATATAAGGCGCAGGAGTTTTTAGTAAAAAAGTTTTTAAAATATTTGAAGTATCTACGCACTGGTTTTTATCTTTTACAATTAGTGAATATGAAGCGTAATCTTTTACAAGCAGTGATGAATTGCTTGCTCCTTGGATCGGAAGGTTATTTTTAAGCCATTGATATTCCTGAAAGGGGGCAGAGCTTTTGAGTAAAACAGAATCGTTTTTGCAAAAGCCTAAGGAATTTTCCGCTGTAATACTTGCATTAAGGATTTTGGTTAAAGTCAAATCATTTATAGCAGAAGTTGAAGTGCATCCAAAGGGGTCGCTGATGACTACGAAATATTTACCCTTTGTTTTGGGTTGCAGGTAATATAGAGTATCGGCAGGCAGGACTTTTTTATCTTTATACCATTGGTATTTATAAGTGCTGTTATTAACTGCTTTTAAAATCTTAGGATTGCTGAGGCATAATTCCGTTGAATCGTTTAATATGGTTAAAACAGAATCCGGGTTATCGCCCCCTGTTACTTTTATTATTTGAGATGTTGCAGTATCGCAGGCATTTTTAATTTTTAAAGAATAATTACCGGGCTCATTTACTTTAATTGCGCTCAAACCGGTCGTCCCCGGAATATCAGCCCCGTCTTTCTGCCATAAAAAGGATCTAAGAGCTTTTGATGAAAAACAGATATAATCAATGCAAGCATAAAAATTATAAAAAAAATTATCATAATTAAAGGAATATTGCCATTTGAAATTATTCCAACCTGCTTTTACTGGAAAAGATGCAAGTGCCCATTCCCCGACAGCCATTTTATATCCCACATCATTAATTAAGAAATAAAAACTATTTATATCTTCCCAACATTTATAATTGTAATAAAAAGAAATAGTATCATCTTCGGGGTAAAATTTATCAAGTTCAAGCATATAAGGACAATCGCCTCCGGTTAGGATAAATGAGGAATAATTACCATCATAAGATAAATTATTATTTACATTCCATCCCCAGGAACTAAGTTTCCATTTGAATTTAGAAAAGTCGCCTGTTTCAAAATTTTCTATTAATGTATCGGAATAATAAACAGAAACAGGATTGTTTTTACATATATATGCATTATTAGAAGCATAGATGCTGGGAACAACAGAATTGAAATAATTAATATCAAGAGCATTGGATGTTTCAACACAACCCGAACTGTCGGATACTGTTACTGAAAATATCCCGGCAGTATCTGCAATATAAGTGTTATTCGTAGCGACCTCTATAATTATATTATTTCTTTTCCATTGATAAGAAAGGTTCTTTTCTTTATTAGTAAAGAGATTAAGTGTATCTCCAGGACAGATTGTTGTATTTTTATAAGCTGTTACAACCGGATTTAATTGTTTCTCTATAGATACTGCAACAGGTTCGGAAAGTTTAGCACAGCCGTATTTATGAGTTGTTTTAATTGAATAAACACCTGTTTCATCTGCATTATATTTTGAAAAAATAGCGTTAGGAATAATAAGGTCCTCTCTCAACCATTGTTTTGTCAGATTAGTATCACCCGACAATTGCAGTATTTTAGCGCCTTCCCTGCATACGTTAAGGCTGTCGTCGCTTATGGTTAATGCGGGAACAGCAGATGGCAGCATATTTACTCTAACTGGAGAAGAAGAGGCTTCAAAGCAATCATTAGCCGCTATAACTGAATAATATCCCGGCTCTCTTGCTATTATATATTCAGTATCCACACCGGGAATAATAG
>JAGODS010000192.1 GCA_017998135.1 Bacteroidales bacterium | reverse complement strand
GCTCACCTGGCTATATCCCGTACTGATTATAAAAAAAATAAATAATATTATAACAATTCTTAATGTCATATATTTTAAATTGACTCATTGACACATTTTCAAATTATCAATCGTCTCCATCATCAGCGGGGAAATAGCTTTCGGCATCAGCCTCATTAATTTCATTATTACTATTTAAATAATAAACCCTGAGCCAGGCTATATCTCTCATAAAATCTATTTTCCCGACCTCAACCTTATTAATTTTAAGTCCTGTTCTTTTTTCAATATCCTCAATAAGTTCTTTACGCTTTTCAGGCTTTATCAATTCTATATTTTCATAAACAATAGTTTTAATAGATTCGTGCTTTAGCAACCATACCTTTTCAAGAATATAAGTAGCTCCGAGTATTGCAAAATTAGTGAAGACAAGCTCAATATAACTGATTTTTTTCTTTGCAAGAGCATTGATAACAGAGATACCTATAACTACAAAAAGATAAGTCATTTCCTTAATAGAAATCTGGCTGGTGCGGTATCTTAATATGCTAAAGATAGCGAACAAACCGAAAGCAAAGCCCAATTGCAGCTTTACTGAATTGAGCAGATAACAGAGCAGAAAAATAATTATACTAAATAGTATATAGGTAAAAAGATAATCTTTTCGCTTGTGTATATTATAATACAAGAATTTTACAAGTATTATTATTACAATCAGGTTAAATATAAACCTGATAAATAATTCGGCTATACCCGAAACATCTATTAACTCTATATCAAAAAGTTTTAAATCAGTTACTAAGATGAGGAAATTTGTAATCATTTATAATTTTTTTTAGGATTAATAAATTCTTTTTAAAACGGTTGTATTTTATTTCTTTATTGAAAAGAACAGTGCCTATGCAGTATTTGCTAATACTGCGAGGATATATCTTAAACTCGTGAAGCAGTCGGAGAAACTCCGAATTTGAACTCTTCTCCTGCTTTACTTCAAGAATAACGAGGTTGCTCATATTGATTATGTCTTCTTTATTTACAAAAGACAGATTCATATCTATGGTTATCCTCACCTTATCCTCTGTATTGACAAGCGTAAAACGATTAAACCTGTTGATTAAACTCGGAACTAAATCAGATAATTTATAGCCTGTCTTTTTGCTGATAAACTTTTCGTTCTTATGGTTAATAAAAGGCAAATCAGCCTTTTGTTTTATTCTCTCCTTGATAGTACGGTCTTTGTTTGTTTTATACTTTATCTCAAGAAAAGCTGTTTTAGTATCAAGGTATTCCCTGTATCTTATCTTTAACCTGTTTAACCGGTTGTTATGATGCGCATAATACATCTGTCGCGTTGCAGTATCATAATATATTGTCTGATAATGCAACAAACGCCTGCCATCAATCTCTAATATCTGGTATTTAGACTCTATCCGCTCTATCAATGGATATAGTTTATCTATATGAATCAGAAACTTATTATCCATCCTGTTCATAAGCTTCACATTATCAATCTCTTCAAGCGATATCGGCTTAAATTTTGCTAATATAGTGTTTAAATCCAACATTTTATTAGTAATATTCTTTATTTACTTAACTTTTATATATTACTTCGCATATTCATATATATATTTCCGAAGCGATTTAAACTTCCCGCTATAATCCATCGTTTTTTTCTCTATCCTCAAATCATCCTTATATTTATATATCTCGGTCTTTACTAATTTTCCCTTTGCATCAAACTCGCTTTCCTTGCTTTTATCATTATCAGAATTAAACTCGGTTAAAATAGTCTTTTCTATCTTCCCATTCGGCAAATAATGTATTTCTTTTATCTTTTTGCCCTCTGAATTATAAAAATACTGCTCGTGCTTTGTGATTTTATTCAATTTATCATATTCAATAATTTCTGTTTCATTCCCATTCCCATCATATTTAATTATTGCATCCTTCCTGCCATTCTGTTCTTTCTCATTATCATAAACTATCTCGGTTATTGATTTTATCTTTAATTCTTTTATCTTCTTAGGCTTTTGAGCATAAATAATAACGCTACTCATTAATAATAATATCAGAATTATCCTTATTTTCATATTACTATAATTATTTTATTATTGTTATTTTTTCTATTTCCAAATACTGATTATTCTCTGTAATAACGGCTGATTTCTTTACTTCTATCAGCTCTGCGGGATTATTGCTCTTTGAATAAACAAATACTGTATATTTTCCTTTCCTCAACTCGCTAAAACAATATGAACCGTCATAACTCGTCCTTGTACGTTCAAGAAAAGCCCCGCTGTCGCCTTCAATTATAAAAACATCTTCATTCTGCCCCCAATATTCACCTTTTAATTGACCTGCAGTATTATAATCTATAACCCACACACGCCCGCATATTGAAGAAGTGCCATCCTCAGCTATCTTATTTATATAAATATCGCCTGCTAAGGCTTTGTTTCCTTTATTCTTTATTTCTACCTTTACTTTAACGGCAATATCTTTATTTGGATCTTTAGGATTACGCGAATAGGCGTAAATAGTATAATTACCCTTTTGAAGATACTTAAATATATACTTCCCGTCAAAATTTGTCCGGCTCCGATTATTATAAAGCTCATCATCCCCATACATTATATATATGTCCTCCTCCTCGGCAAGTGTAGTATCCACGACGCGGTTCATCGTTTCGTTATAATTAATTTTAAAAACCCTGCCTTCTATGCTCCCCGTTCCTCCTTCGCCCGCTTCCTTTTTGCAGGATAATATTATGATTAATACTATTAAAAATAAAATGTTCCTTTTCATATATCGGCTTTAATGGTATATTTAAACTTATAAATGTTTATTAAAGTTTCAAAATTCGTTAATGTTTAGTAATTGCAATATTGTAATTTTACTTAGTGCGTTTATTCATAAAAACGCAAATTTATACTTTTTTATATAATTGAGTATAATTTTTTTAATTTTGCAGTTTTTAACTATTTATGAATTTCAAATCAGGCTTTGTTAATATTCTCGGTTTTCCTAATGTCGGTAAATCTACTCTGATGAACTCGCTTGTTGGCGAAAAAATATCTATTATTACTCCTAAACCTCAAACTACAAGGCAAAGAATTATGGGTATCGTTACAGGCGACGATTTTCAGATTGTTTATTCTGATACTCCAGGTATTCTTGACCCTAAATACATTCTTCATAAAACAATGATGAACTATGTCGATATGGCTCTCGCTGACGCTGATATAATCCTCTTTGTCGCTGCTGTTAATGACGATTACAATCTTTACAAAACTTATATTAATAAAATTATTGAAAATAACACTAAACTTATATTCATTCTTAATAAAATCGACCTCTCAAACCAGGAATTTGTTATCAACAAAATCAACGAACTGAATAAACTCTTTCCTTCAATGGAAATAATCCCTGTTTCTGCTTTAAAGGCTTTTAACACTGACAAAATTATTGCTATTCTTAAAGATTTGCTTCCGCTTAACCCTCCTTATTTTCCCGCTGACGAACTCTCCGACAAATCTCAACGCTTTTTCACCGCCGAAACTATCAGGGAAAAAATATTCACCTGCTACCAAAAAGAAATTCCTTACAACTGCGAAGTTATTATTGAAAGCTTTAAAGAAGAAGATAAAATTACCCGAATTTCAGCTTTAATATACGTCGGAAAACAATCTCACAAAGCTATCGTTATCGGAAAAAATGGCGAAGCTCTTAAAAAAGTCGCTACTCTTGCACGTAAAGATATTGAGAAAATATTAGAAAAAAAAGTATTCTTAGAAGTTTACGTTAAAGTACTTCCCGACTGGCGCAACAATGCCAAACAACTTAAAAGATTCGGATATATAACTGACAGTATCTAAATAATCAATTCAACAACTCTAATATGTCAACTATCATCGCTATCGTAGGTCGTCCCAATGTCGGCAAATCAACTCTCTTTAACCGACTCACAGGCAGCAGAACCGCTATTGAAGACACCGTCAGCGGCGTTACACGCGACCGTAATTACGGACAATGTGAATGGAACGGGAAAAACTTCTCTGTCATTGACACAGGTGGATATATTGAAAATTCTGAAGATGTTTTTGCCGAAGAAATTAACAAACAAATTATTTTCGCTGTAGAACAGGCTGATTTAATTGTTTTCCTTGTTGATGCTCACGAAGGCATTACTCCTATGGATACTGATATTGCTAATATTCTCAGAAAAGTAAACAAAAAAACTATTCTTACTGCCAATAAAGCTGACAATACTAAATATCTTAACGAAGCCTCTGAATTTTACAACTTCGGTTTTGATAATCTTTACTTTATCTCTGCTATCAGCGGTAGCGGCACAGGAGAACTTCTCGACTATATCGCTGCTAATATTCAGGCTACCCCGGAGACCGAATACTCCGACTTACCTAAAATAGCTATAGTCGGGAAACCAAATACAGGAAAATCATCCCTGCTTAATGCTCTTACAGGCGAACAACGTAGTATTGTTACTGATATTCCAGGAACTACAAGAGACTCTGTATTTACTCCTTACAATAAATTCAAATTTAATTTCCTGCTTATTGATACAGCCGGCATCAGAAAGAAAAATAAAGTATATGACAATATTGAATTTTATTCTATTCTTCGCTCTGTCCGTGCTATTGAAGAGAGTGACGTCTGCCTTTTACTAATTGATGCTACTGAAGGAACGCTTGCACAGGATATGTATATCCTAAATCTTATCCAGAAAAACAAAAAAGGCTTGGTTATCGTTATTAACAAATGGGATTTGGTTGAAAAAGATACTAAAACTTCTAAAACTTTTGAACAATCTATTAGAAATAAAATTGCTCCCTTCTCCGATGTTCCTATCATTTTTACCTCTGTTATTAATAACCAAAGAATATTTAAAACCTTAGAAGCTGCTATGGAAGTTTTTGAAAACCTTAAAAGAAAAATCCCTACCAGTAAATTAAACAAAGACTTTGCACAGATTCTTGAGCAAACTCCCCCCCCTTCTTATAAAAGTAAGCGTATTAAAATTAAATATCTTACACAACTACCTACTAAAACACCTTCTTTTGTTCTCTTTTGCAGCAACGCCCAATATGTT
>JAGODS010000191.1 GCA_017998135.1 Bacteroidales bacterium | reverse complement strand
ATTTTTAATAATAATAACAATATGATAGTTGTAACAGGCGCAGCAGGTTTTATAGGGAGTTGCCTCGTTGGAAAACTTAATAATAAAGGAATTAAGGATATTATTATTGTTGACGACTTTAATAAAACAGCAAAACAAAAAAACACAGAAAATAAAAGCTACTATAAAAAAATAGAGCGTACAGAATTTTTAAACTGGTTAGATATAAACAACAAAAACAGTAAGATAGATTTTATCTTTCATTTAGGAGCCCGAACAGATACTACCGAATTTGACAAAGCAATTTTTGATGAATTAAATCTTAATTACTCAAAGTCGCTCTGGAAATTATGCTGCAAATATAATATACCACTGATATATGCTTCTTCGGCAGCTACCTACGGAAACGGGGAAAACGGCTATAAAGACGACCATCAACTAATAGAAACACTTAAACCATTAAACCCCTACGGCGAATCAAAAAACGACTTTGATAAATGGGTCTTAAAACAGGCAGAAACACCCCCTTACTGGGCAGGTCTCAAATTTTTCAATATTTATGGTCCAAACGAATATCATAAAAGCAGAATGGCTTCTGTCATTTTTCATAGTTACAATCAGATAAAAGAAACAGGCAAGATGAAACTTTTCCGCTCACACAATCCTGCTTTTACAGACGGCGGACAAAGCAGAGATTTTGTTTATGTGAAAGATGTTGTTAATGTATGTTTTTACCTGATGCTCTATAAACAAAATTCTGGTATTTATAACTTAGGCACAGGTAAAGCGCGCAGTTTTCTTGACCTTACAGTTAATGTCTTTAATGTACTGAATATCCCCGCCAACATTGTGTTTATTGATACACCGCCAGATATAAGGGATAAATACCAGTATTTTACAGAAGCCAATATCTCTAAACTTTTATCTATCGGCTATCAAACACCTTTTTATTCACTTGAAACAGGTATTGAAGATTATTTAGAAACTTATCTTGTTCCTAAAAATTACTATTAATTATTTATGAAAATTTTAATTGTTGAAGACAACCTGATTAATCAAAAAATTATTGAACTCTGTCTTAAAAAACTTGATTACTCAACAGTAACAGCGGTAGATGGCAAAGATGCTATTGACAAATTCTGTAGTAATAATTTTGATATTATAATGATGGATGTCCAGCTTCCGATAATGGATGGCATTGAAGCTACAAGAAAAATAAGACAAATTGAAAAAGATAATAATAAAGTTAAGTCTGTCATTATTGCAATGACAGCCAACTGTATGCGTGATGTTATTGATCAATGCCTTGAAGCCGGTATGGATACTTATATTAAAAAACCTGTAAAACCTGTTGAACTGGAAAAACAACTTCGCGAAATTTTAAAAAAGAAATTATAATAGCGAGTAGAGAGTAACGAGTAGCGTGTAGCGTGTAGCGTGTAGCGTGTAACGAGTAGCGAGTAACGAGTAGCGTGTAGCAATACCCAATACCAAGTACCAAGTACCAAGTACCAAGTACTAAGTACTCAATACCCCATTAACCATTAATTACAAATCAACAAGAGAAAAATAAAATTCCTTTTCTGTAATATGAATACCTATAATTTTCATACATAAAAAATTCACAAGTATATTTTCAGCTTTCTGTCTTTTGATGCCTGCGTATAAAACAAATTCTTCCAGAGTAATTTTTTTATTATCTGTCAAATAATCCAGCAGAAACTTTTCTTTATCAGTATATTTAATAAATGTATCAGATTCAAATTTCTCTCTTTTCCAGTATTTGAGTAAAACCGTATTAGCAAGCAGATTTTGGTCATTAACCCTGATATATGCCAGCCATTTATCTGCTTCGTCTAAAGCTAAATAAGGCTTCTTCCTACCGGAAGGTATCAAAACCTCAAGCACTGTCTTTTTGTCAATCTTCCATTCTTTTAAGCTAAATATTATCTCTGGTTTACAATAGCTTAACACTGCTTTTTCAAGCATATAATACTCTTCTTCAGTCCTCACGCCTGCAATTGAGCCATTATCCTTTACCCCAAGTAAAAGCCTCCCACCCTCAGTATTTGAAAATGCCGACAAACTCTTCGCTATCTTGCGAGAATCGGATATTTCATATTTAAAATCAAGCTGAGAGTTCTCACCTCCTTCTATCAATTTCTTTAGATATACACTCATAAAATATTTGATTTTTCACAGCCCCCATCTTCCCTTAATTGTATGATATTTCAATGCCTTCGCCAGCATCAAATTATATTTTTTCCTCTCTATATTCAAAGCTCCTGCTGACAAAAGATGAGTTGTTGCAAGCTGCGAATCTATAAAATGAATCTTATTTTTTAAACAAAATTCAACAAGATGAAAAAATGCAAACCTGGATGCATCCGATTTCAGATAAAACATTGACTCGCCAAAGAAAGCCCTCCCGAGCGAAACTCCATATAAACCACCCGCTAATTCGCCTTCATAAAAAGTCTCAAAACTATGCGCATAACCTTCATTATATAAATCAATATATGCTCTTATAAATGTTTCGGAAATCCAGGTATTTTCCTGCGTTTTCCGCTTTACTCCTGCACAATTTTTTATTACCTTATCAAAACAACTATCAATACGTAATTCAAATTTACCTGATTTAATAACCTTGTCTAATCCCTTAGGTTTCCTGTAATCTTTGGGTATTAATACAAAACGTGGGTCGGGTGCAAACCAGTAAATCTCACCAGCAAACTCAAAATATGGAAATATCCCGCTTCTATATGCATTTAACAACATCTCTATACCCAAATCCCCGCCTATTGCAAGCAATCCATCCGCTTCAGCCAAACTTGTATCAGGAAATATTTTGCTATCTTCTATTAAAAAAATCATATCCTATAAAGGTTTTGAATGTTGAATGTTGAATGTTAAATGTTAAATGTTGAATGTTGAATTTAAAATTAAGAATTTAAAATTTAAAATTATCTCATTTCTCCGCCGTATAAAGACTAACTATTCCGCCTGTCATTCTTCTCTGTCTAACATTTTTAAACCCAGCCTCCTTCAACAAAGCAAGAAACAATTCTCCATCTGGAAAAGCAGCTACTGACAAAGGCAAATATTTATAAGCTTTATAACTCCCCGAAATAAGCCCTCCTATCAAGGGTAAAATAAACCTGAAATACAAATAAAACAAAGAACCGGTAATAATATTCTTAGGTTTGGAAAATTCAAGTATAGCTACCATACCGTTGTTATCCAAAACCCTTATTATTTCTGATAAACTTGCTGCAAGATTTTCAACATTTCTTATCCCAAATGCTATAGTTACGGCGTCAAAGCTATTATCTGCAAACGGAAGCCGCTCTGCATCTGCCTGCATTATCTTTATTTTATTCTCAAGTCCGTATGCTTTTACTTTCTTTCTCGCTATATCCAACATATTTTCTGAAATATCTGAAGCTACTATTTCATCAGGGTTCAAGTCAACCAACTTTATAGCAAGGTCGCCTGTTCCCGTTGCCAGGTCTAATATTCTGCGCTGACTGCCAGCGGCAAGAAATCCAACTAATCTCCGCCGCCATCCTTTATCTAATCCCAATGACAACAAATGATTAAGCATATCATAGCGCCTTGCTATACTATCAAACATTGCCTTTATCTTTTCTTTCTCTTTCATTAAACAATTCCTTTAATATTATAAAATCACTATCCTTTTACATCCCTTAGTCTCCCCTTTTTCTCCAATAACATTTACTAAATAAACTCCTTTTTTCAGAAATCCTAAACTTATCCCGCTCTCAAAGTTCCTCACTTTTATCATCAGCGCCTCACCTATGTTATTATAAATAATTATCTTTTTTATTTCTGAAACTGCTTTTAAGTTAGATATATAAAGTTTTTGCATTACATAATCATAATTTATAGAAAATTCTTTCCTGCAAAGCTCACTTACTTTGTAACCCTTCTCATTATACAATTCATAAACTTCTTCATCACTTAAAAAACGGTCATATATTCTCAAATCGTCAATAGAGCCGCTGAAATATGAGCGTCCTAACAACTGACTATTTGCCAGACGCCCTACATAAATAGAAAAATTTCTGTAAATAAAACTATAAAAATCAGGCAACTCGCTATTCTGATAACCATCAAGATATAAAAGAGGTATTTGATCCTTTCCTCCTGCGCTTATATACAAATGATGCCATTGATTCTGCTCAGGTGCATAAGAACTATACGCTATAGTTGCCTCGCTTTGTATCATCATTGCCACCTTGCAATAATTAAATGCCGGCATAGAAGCTCCTGTAAAAGCATCTATCTGCGAATATAAAGCTTTATCTCCATAATCAAACAATGTCGGATAATCATTAACAGGAAAGGGCATATTGAACCATAAAGAAATGCCTATCTCTTCTATCCTACCTATATCTATTACCAGATAATCATCCTTACCATCAAAACTACAGGCGTTGCCTGCTTTGCCAAACCTGTCTTCTGCTAAAACCGGCGATCCAAATACTGTTACTGTTACATTACGCGGTCCATAATCTTTTATTTCTCCTTCAAAAGGATAATATGCTCTCAATCCTTTACTAAGGTCTGTTTGTCCGCTCAGAAAAGCACCTGTTATCAGTATGTTTAATAATATTAATAATAATCCCCTGAACATTTTGTGTATTGAGTATTGGGTATTGGGTAGCGAGTAATAAGTAGAGAGCAAAATGAATTTTATATATGTTTCAATAGCCACGTGCTTTAGCTCGTGGAATGCTATATCCTTCCATCGCCCGGCTTTAGCCCAAAAGGATTCATAATGATATTTGTAAAATTCTTTATTTATATTTGTTTCAATAGCCACGAACTTTTAATAGCCACGCGCTTTAGCTCGTGGTATGCTATATCCTTCCATCACCCGGCTTTAGCCCAATTTGTAAAGTTCTTTATTTATATATGTTTCAATAGCCACGAACTTTCAATAGCCACGTGCTTTAGCTCGTGGTATGCTATATCCTTCCATCGCCCGGCTTTAGCCCAATTTGTAAAGTTCTTTATTTATATATGTTTCAATAGCCACGAACTTTCAATAGCCACGTGCTTTAGCTCGTGGTATGCTATATCCTTCCATCGCCCGGCTTTAGCCAAAAAGGATTCATAATAATAT
>JAGODS010000189.1 GCA_017998135.1 Bacteroidales bacterium | reverse complement strand
AACCTGTGTTGCTTTTTGAAATACCTATTCGTAAGTTTAATTGTTTATCTGCAAGCTCCTTGCCATTTGCATCCCTTGCCACAGCCTGATATTTAAAAGCCTGTGGCGTCTGCGAATTGACAATTGATAATTGAAAACTCACAATTAAAAATAATAAAAATACTTTTTTCATACTAAATAAAATTTAATTAATTATTATATTGATTATCAAAACCTAATTAAATGTTTCACATTTTCCAAATGTGAAACATTTATAATAAACATTCTAAAATTTTTGCAAGGCAAATATAATTGTTTTTTTAAAAATGGATTTTTTTTAACAAACTAATTAATTTATAACGTAATAAAACTAAAAGTTGCTGAAACCTAAACCTAACAGGTCTTAAAGACCTGTTAGGTTTGTCCGTCCTGTTAGGTGGACTGGCAAAAAAATCAAGGTTTGAACAAAAAAATCTTCATTCTATTTTTATATAAACCCTTACATTCGTAACAAATTTAATTCAAAAAATCCCTTTAGGGATTTGATATTTATAGCAAAAAATATTAAAAAAATAACCGCTTCATCCCTTTAGGGATGATATATTTATTGAGAAATAGCAATTTGATGTAGAATTTAATGAGCGATACATTTTCAAAGATATTCTATAAATATTTAATCCCTTTAGGGATTTTAATGACAATGACATATTATATTTCTACAAATATTTAATCCCTAAAGGGATTTTAATGACGAGGGCATAATATATTTCTTGTTTTTTCATAAAAAAACATATAAACCGCTGAAGCGGTTTAGTAAAAAGAAGAGTATATTTCTTATACACCACAATAAATTGTGATGTTATTCTCAATTATTAATTTTTTTTATTTACTAAGACCTAACAGGTCGCTAAGATCTGATAGGTCTGATTTTAGTTATTTCTCAAAAAAATTTCGAATAGGGGCAAGCCACCTTTACCCCCAAATTGTCAACTAAGCGCAGCGATCTTATGAGCTCCTTTAAAATTATTTAAGTTGCAAATAAATAGTCAAGTTAATTCTTGACGCAACGGACAGAAAACCCGTAGGACCAGTCACTGCTGTCGCGAAGCACCTGGCTGTAGTCATAGTCCAGATAGCGGTCCCACGCTCTATTGCTCCCACCCGGCGAACTCGTCCATAAGTGGGCGAAGTAACCAACATAGTTGAAAGAACCGTCTATATCGCGTAATCCACCAGGCAAAGCAGTAAAGCCGCTGCTGTTAGTTGCTCCTGTATTAGGATCATACCAATGCGCAGTACCTGTTTCTTTTAGTTTGCCACATTCGTCTGAACCTCGATCTCCATCATTATCAGCTTCACTCTGGCTCATACCAAGATACATTTCTAATTGTTTCCATTCTCCATCGCTCGGTAAATGCCAGCCTACAGGACAGATACCTTTGGCTCCTTCGGTTTCTACATATTGCATCATCTCATTCCATTGATATAAACCGCCATAAACATTGCAATAACCTTCATCATTATTATAACAATATTTTTCTATTGAGCTGTTATTAGCCTGATTTATATTCCCATTTATCCTGATTCCTATATTCAGGTTTTGTTTCATCCAGCACTGACTGCCTATTATTACAGTCTGATAATTCTTACCATCTCTTGAATCTGTAATTTCAGTCCCGCAAGACCAAAACCAGATAACTACTGTATCGGCAGATACTCCGCAGCTTGTTGTTATTGCCCAGCGCAAACTGTATTTAGTTTCAGCTTTGCCTGTAAAAGTACTGGTGGAACTGGTCATATTGTTTATTATACCGCCTTCTCCGCTTATTATACTCCATTGACCTGTCCCTTTAACCGGCGTATTGGCAGCCAAAGTAGCGCTGGTGCCTATTAGTATCAGTTGGTCTGCCCCTGCATCAGCTTTTGTAGGCTGAGGGGTGCAAACTCCACAACTTTCAAACCAACTGCTGCCATAATAATAATTAATACAATTAGTAGTTTTATTATGAACTACCATTCCATCATAAGGCGAAAGTGCATCTATCTGAGCCTGGGTAAGTGATGGAGTCCCTTTGATTGCAAATTCCGGATAAGTTCCCGATACTGTTACATTATTTGAGCCTATTAATGTAACAGTCTGATCGGGCATAATATTGCTTATTACTGCACCATTTATTGCTATCCCTGTTCCTGCTGTATAGTAGGCTGGTCCGGTATCGCCTTTATCTCCCTTTTCACCAGTAAGTCCTTGCGGACCCGTTGCACCTCTTTCGCCCTGTCCTGATTTATCTGCATAAAGTGCATAAGGAACAGAAAACAACTGAGCTACGCCTTTGAGCAGATAAGTGAAACCACCGTCTGTGCTTAATTCTGTACTAATATAATAAGGTCCTTCAGCCCAGTTAATATCAACAAAACTCCCTGATAGTAATGTTCCATTACCTATTTCTATATTAAACAGACCTAAGGCATTGGTTGTTACAATAAAGCTTTCACTGTAAACAACAGGCGAGCCAGTGTTGCTTTTTGAAATACCTATTCGCAAGTTTAATTGTTTATCTGCAAGCTCTTTGCCATTTACGTCCCTTGCCACAGCCTGATACTTAAAAGCCTGCGGTGTCTGCGAATTGACAAATGAAAATTGAAAACTCACAATTAAAATTAATAAAAATACTTTTTTCATACTACGTAAAATTTAATTAATTATTAGGTTGATTTATCAAAACCTAATTAAATGTTTCACATTTTCCAAATGTTAAACATTTATAATAAACATTCTAAAATTTTTGCAAGGCAAATATAATTATTTTTTAAAAATTGATACTTTAAAATTATAATACACTGATTAATTCATAACGTAATAAAACTGAAAGTTGCTGAAACCTAAACCTAACAGGTCTTAAAGACCTGTTAGGTTAGTCCGTCCTGTTAGGGGGGCTGGCAAAAATGCAGGTTTTATAAAAATTTTTTTTCATTCCATTCCCCCCTTATTAATATCCCGTAGGGATTACATATTTGTAGCAAAATTTAACAATCCTCGATAACAATCTATCCCGTAGGGATTACATATTTGTAGAAATTGGTATTGGGTATTGGGTATTGGGTATAATACCTGTTCCAACCTATCCCGTAGGGATTAAATATTTGTAGAAAAATAATATACCCCCAAAAAAACCAATCTATCCCACGGGATTAAATATTTGTAAAATATTATAGAATATCGTTGAAAATGCATCGCTCATTATTTTCAACAACTCCAAATATTCGTAACTACTCAGCAGTGAAATTTTAAAAGATATCTATTTAATTTTATTGACTTTACCTCTGGCGTAAGAGGCGAATATACCGAAGAAACTCATTGCAGTCATAATAATAAATATTACTCTTATAGAACTGACAAAGGTCTTTATGTTTTGCGGATTGATACTTTCTTTACCAATGAATAAAGCAAAAACGAGCATCGCTATCGCCATACTAATCATCTGCCCTGTAGAGCGCATTGTAGAAAGGGTGCTTGAGGCTACTCCGTAATACTTTTTCTCAACCGAACCCATAATAGCATTGACATTTGGAGAAGAAAACAAAGAGAAGCCTAAACCAAGTATAATAAGATTGCTTATTATAAATATATTTTGTGTCTCAGGTGTAATAAAAATAAAAGCAGCTAAGGATATCGAAGATAACAACATTCCCAGAGAAGCTAAAATTCGGGGTTCTATTTTATCGGAGAGCCAGCCTGTAAGAGGCGAGCAAACAGACATTATTATAGGCTGGGAAACAAGTATCATCCCGGCAGAATGGGGCGTTAAGCCTTTAACATATTGTAGATATAAACTTAATGTGAAACCGACTGCAAAAGTTCCACAATAATTAAGCAAGGCTGCAAGATTTGAAAACCCAAAAACTATATTTGACCTGAAAAGTTCAATATTGAGCATAGGATATACAGACTTAGTTTCCCATTTAATAAAAACAGGAAATAAAATAAGCCCGGCTGAAAGAATAATAATGCCCGGGTACCGGGGCAATAAAGATAAACCGTATATAATTGCTAAAAGCACAATACTATAAAGAACCGAGCCTTTTATATCAAACTTTTCAGATTTAGCTTCTGTCCATTCCGTTTTAAATGATGTCAAAATCATTATTACGCTTATAAGGCATAAGGGTATAATTACTAAGAAAACACTGCGCCAGCCCAGATATCCTGTAAGAATGCCCCCGATAAAAGGACCTGATGCCAAACCTATATAAACTGTCGCAGTATTTATTCCGAATATCTTACCTCTTTCTCCTTCGCTAAAAACTGAAGATAATATAGCCATACCTGTTCCAGCAATCATTGCAGAAGCAATACCCTGTATGACCCTTGCAGTAATAAGCATAGCAGCAGATACGGATAAGCCGCTTATCAGTGAAGTAATAGTAAATAAAGATATCCCATATAGATAAATTTTCTTACGTCCGTATATATCGGCAATCCTTCCAAAAGGAAGTATAAATATAGAAGATGTTAGTAAATAGGCAGTGGCTATCCAACTGAGCGAAACGACATTCATTCCAAATTCTTTATCTATTGCAGGAAGACATATATTAATTGACGAGCCCATAAAAGGTATTATAAAGGAGGTCAGGCAGGTTATTATAATTACAATGGTCTTATTTACTGAATTATTCATTTATGTACGTATCATTTGTTAAAAACTTTATTCCCAAACCTAACAGACTTATTAAACCTTTCAGGTTTTTAGATCTCTTAAAATAATTAATTATTGAAAATATCATTTCATTGAGCATAATAAGAAAATTAAAACTTACCTGTTATTAATATATTTTAAATACAAGCTGGCGCAGGCTTTAGCATCTGACAAAGCATTATGATGATTTAACTCAATATTATGTTCAAAGCATAAAACTGCTAAGCCCTTTCGCTTGTAAAGATTGCAAGTGCAACTATGCGTGAAGGAAGGCACAGGCATTTCATAAAATTCAAGTGTTTTCCTTAAACAGGAAATATCAAAAGAGGCATTATGAGCTACTAAATGTTGATCTTTGATATAAGGCTCAATATAATACCAGATTTCAGAAAAATCGGGTTTAAAGCGCGTCATTCCCGGATTAATCCCGTGAATCCTGATAAAACTATAATAGTAATAATTATCAG
>JAGODS010000190.1 GCA_017998135.1 Bacteroidales bacterium | reverse complement strand
AGACAGCAAAAAATCTTTTATCCAATAGCAACTTAGCTGAAGAAGAAATTAAAAAACTTAATATTTATATTAATAAAACCGAATCCTTTTTATATATCAAATTAGATGATAAAGAACTATTTGAGAACAACTTAAAAAAAGTCCTTAAAATTGCGGATTCCATATCTAATGAGAAAGAGAAAAATTATTATCTTGCTGATTTAAATAATGAATTAGCAGCAAAGTTGCTTTCAAATAATAATGATATGATTAATTTATATGATAAAACGGAAGATTATAAAAAAGCACTATCTTTATTAAAGAACAACGAAGATTTTTATATAAAAGCAGACAATAAAAAATATTTATTAGATTTTATCAGTAATTCTTTAATTATTAATAATAAATTTGATGATAATATTATTGAGATTATTCAAAAACAGATAGAAAGATGTCAAGACCATTATTTGTCAGATTCTTTCATTTCTAATTATTATTTAAGAAATTTGTTATTACAAAAAGAAGCATATCAAAATTTGAATAATGATAATAAAGCTTTGGAATATCTGATAAAAGCCGATAAACAATTAGATAAAATTAAAGTTATAAATCAATTTATTAAAGAATTGTGGATTGAAATATTGGAAGAAATTATTCAACTTACAGAAGAAGATTTTAATCCTGATATTAATCAGTCTTACTATATTAAAAAAATTCAAAAAATAAGAAAAATAAAAATAGATAAAGATGTATTAGTAGATTTAAACATTTTAGAAGAAAATACTAATTCAGAATTCAATTTATCTTCCTCTTCCCTGAAACAATTAGAGGAGAATAAACAGCAAGCAATAAAAGATAACAGAATTGATATTGCCAGGCAAATACAGGATGAAATTGATGCTTTATATAAAAAAAATTAATATAATTAAAAAGGAGAAATTAAAATGAATACAAATGATGAAAAAACAATTGAACTCAAACGAGTAATTATGGTAAAAGCCATAGTAACTCCTGATTTTAAATTTAATCTGGTTAAAGAATTAGAAAAATCAGTTAACAATCTTAACTTGCAAATAGAAACTATAGATAAGCAAAGCGAAAGCTATATCAAAATGCTTAGTGATTCTGGACGGATTGACGAAATTTCCGTTTTAAAACATAAACTTGCTGAAGAAAAAAGCAGAATAATGATTTCTAAAAATGAATTGCATGATAAAATTAATGAAGCAAAAAATCTGCAATTGGGTACTGAGTTTATTCAGGGACCTCTTGAAGGTCCTGTTAATGTTAAAGTAGGAGATAATTTATATGCTAAAGTCGGAGCTGCCGAAATTATTGTTAAAGACGGAATTATAATTGATATAAAAGAATTGTAGCAACTATCTTATATTTTTTTCTTTGTTATTATAATATAAATGGTTTAAATGTTTCACATTTATCAAATGTGAAACATTTAGAATTAACTATTAACCTATACGCTAACCCTATAATTTATCTTATGCTCTCGGAATTTACAACAATTTATATTTATTATTTTGTATCTAATCTATAGTCAAATTTTTGTGTTTATATATTATTGAAAGCACTGTAAAAATAAAAAATTTTATCTCAAAGGCGCAATGAATTTCTATTGAAAATAAGCATTTTACATATTTTAATTTAACGAATATAACAATAAAAATACTCTTTAGAGTGAACTCATTAATACATACATTTATTTTCTAAATAATTTTAAACTATTAATTTACTAAATATCTATATATTTGCAACTCAATTTTTTTTACAAAACTATCATAAATTATATATCTGATGCGGGAAATTAATATGGTTGACCTTAAAAGTCAATATGAAAAAATCAAAGAAGAAATTGATTCTGCAATAAAAAATGTAATAAGCTCTACAGCCTTTATTAATGGACCGGAAGTTAAAGCCTTTCAGCAGGATTTGGAAAAATATCTAAATGTCAGAAATGTTATTCCTTGTGCTAATGGTACTGACGCTCTTCAGGTCGCAATGATGGCTCTTGGTCTAAAACCGGGCGACGAAGTGATTACATCTACATTCACCTTCGTTGCTACTGCCGAAGTCATTGCTTTATTAGGTTTAACTCCAGTTTTAGTAGATGTTGAGCCAGACACATTCAACATAGATATTAAGGCAGTTCATAAAGCTATCACAGCTAAAACAAAAGCTATCATTCCCGTTCACCTTTTCGGTCAATGTGCGGATATGGAATCTATAATGGATATAGCAAAAAAATACAATCTTTATGTTATAGAAGATGCCTGTCAGTCTATTGGCGCTGATTATATATTTACTAACGAAAAAAAACAAAAGTCAGGTACCATCGGAAATGTAGGCTGCACTTCATTCTTCCCATCAAAAAATCTTGGTTGTTACGGTGATGGAGGAGCATTATTCACAAATGACGACTCTCTCGCTGATAAAATCAGGATGGTCGTCAATCATGGAATGAAAATCAGATATTATCATGACGAAATTGGCGTTAATTCAAGACTTGACAGCCTGCAAGCCTGCGTCCTTAAAATCAAACTTAAACATCTTGATAATTACGCTAAAGCAAGAAAATTTGCTGCTGATTACTACGACAACGCTTTCAGAAATACTAATAAACTAATAACTCCAAAAAGATTTAACAAATCTACACACGTATTTCATCAATATACACTTGTTGCTAAAGATATTAACAGAAATGAACTGATAGAATATTTAAAGACCAAAAATATTCCTGCTATGATTTATTATCCTGTACCTCTTCATCTTCAGAAAGCTTATCTTGATCCAAGATATAAAGATGGGCATTTCCCGGTTGCAGAACATCTGAGCAAAAACGTCTTTTCACTGCCTATGCACACAGAACTGGATGAAGAACAACTTAATTATATTAGTTCTTCTATACTTGAATTTATTGACAATAAATAACTAAATAGAATTAAAACAAATATGGAAAAACAATATTATAACCATCCTACAGCAATAATTGACGAAGGATGCATTATCGGTAAAGGAACTAAAATATGGCATTTTTCTCATATAATGCAGGATTGTATTATAGGCGAGAACTGTAATTTAGGACAGAATGTAGTTGTTTCGCCGGGTGTTGTTCTTGGCAACAATGTTAAAGTACAGAATAATGTTTCAATTTATACAGGTGTTATATGCGAAGACGACGTATTTCTGGGACCTTCTATGGTTTTTACTAATATCTCAAATCCCCGCAGCGCTATCATTCGCAGGGATAAATACGAAAAAACCCTCGTCAAAAAAGGAGCTTCAATAGGTGCTAATTCAACAATAGTTTGCGGAAATGAAATTGGAGAATTTGCTTTTATCGGCGCTGGCGCAGTCGTTACTAAAAATATCCCAGCTTTTGCTCTTGTTGTCGGAAACCCTTCAAGACAAATTGGTTGGATGAGCGAATTTGGTCATCGACTCTTGTTTGATAAAGACGGTATTGCAACTTGTCCTGAATCCTGTTTTAAATACAAACTGGAAAAAGGTATAGTCTCAAAAATTTAAATATATTGCTAAAAGCCTAAGATAATATTATGACAAACTTAAAAGATAAAATAAGATTTGCTGTTGTCGGTTGTGGGCACATTGGTAAAAGGCACGCCGAAATGATAGTACGAAATGAAGAATGCGAACTGGCAGCACTATGCGACATAAAACCGAAAGCCGAATTGGGTATTGATAATTATACCGTACCATTTTTTAGCTCTATTGACGATATGCTTTCTGCAGGGTTGGATTTTGATGTTGTCTGTATATGCACTCCCAACGGTTTACACTCAGAACAAGCTCTTAAAGCTCTTGAAAATAAAAAACATATTGTCTGCGAAAAACCAATGGCATTGACCAAAGCCAGTGCCGAAGCCGTTATTCACAAATCTCTTCAGGTTAACAGACATATCTTTGTCGTTATGCAAAACCGATATTCGCCCCCTTCAGTCTGGATAAAAGATGTTATTGATAAAAAACATATCGGCGATATCTATATGGTTCAGGTTAATTGCTATTGGAACAGGGACGACAGATATTATAAAAAAGGAAACTGGAAAGGCACAAACAATTTGGACGGCGGTACGCTGTTTACTCAATTTTCCCACTTTATTGATATTATGTTCTGGCTTTTTGGCGACATTACTGACATACAGGCTAAATTTAATGATTTTAACCATCAAAAAATTACAGCTTTTGAAGATTCAGGTATGATAAGCTTTAATTTTACTAATGGCGGTATGGGATGTATTAACTACTCTACTTCAGTCTGGGACTCAAACTTCGAAAGCAGTATGACCATAATAGGCTCTAAAGGCACTGTAAAAATTGGCGGGCAATATATGAACGAAGTTGAGTATTGCCATATTAAAGATTATCAAATGCCTCAGCTTGCACCCTGTAATCCTGCTAATGATTACGGCATATATAAAGGCTCTGCCGCCAATCATCATTATATAATTGAAAATGTCGTCAATACACTCAGAGGCAAAACTTCTATGACTACAAATGCAATGGAAGGTCTTAAGGTTGTTGAAATCATTGAACGAATTTATGCCCTCAGAAATAAAAAATTAATAAAAAAAATTAACTAACATTATGCATAAATAATTTAAATATCAATATAAACCTCAGTATAAAAGGGATTTCACGAAGAAACAACCTTATAAGAAGATTAAAATAAGGTAATAAGGTTGATGATAAGCCTAATACTTACTATACTAAGGTTAATAAGATATTTCAGCTAACACAATATAAATTTATAAATTAATAAAGTTTATATAAAAAATTCATAATTTAAACATTCATAAATCTAATTAATATGGACCTTTATAACAAATTATTAAAAAAAGAAGCTAAACTTTCTGTTATTGGCTTAGGATATGTCGGACTTCCTATCGCCCTTGCATTTGCAAAAAAAATCAAAGTAATAGGATTTGACATAAAAGACGACAGACTGGAGTTAATGAGAAATAAAATAGACCCCAGCGAGGAACTTAAATCTTCAGACTTTGAAGGTTGTGATATTGAATTTACTTCATCTCTTGATAAACTTGCCGAAGCTGCTTTTCACATTGTAGCAGTACCCACTCCTATTGACCAGCATAATATGCCAGACCTTAGTCCTCTGCTTAAAGCGACT
>JAGODS010000188.1 GCA_017998135.1 Bacteroidales bacterium | reverse complement strand
AAGTTCTTTATTTATATATGTTTCAATAGCCACGAACTTTCAATAGCCACGTGCTTTAGCTCGTGGTATGCTATATCCTTCCATCGCCCGGCTTTAGCCAAAAAGGATTCATAATAATATTAGATACTTGCTAATGCTTTCTCAGATTTATCAGAATTTCAAGCATTCTTGCCCCTGAATCACAAATTGAAGTGCCTGGTCCAAAGATAGCAATAACACCTTTATCATAAAGATATTGGTAATCCTGGGCTGGAATAACGCCTCCTGCACAAACAAGAATATCTTCCCTTCCAAGGACTTTCAATTCTGCTATAACTTCTGTTATTAGTGTTTTATGTCCTCCCGCAAGAGATGAAACTCCAAGTATATGTACATCATTTTCTACTGCCTGTCTTGCCGTTTCTTTAGGAGTCTGAAAAAGTGGGCCGATATCCACATCAAAACCCATATCTGCATAAGCTGAAGAAATAACTTTTGCTCCGCGATCGTGTCCATCCTGACCCATTTTCGCTATCATTATTCTCGGACGCCGTCCTTCTAATTGTTCAAATTCATCTGCCAGCGCTAACGCTTTCGCAAATTGTTTATCATCTTGTATTTCCATAGAATATACTCCTTTAATTGAACGAATTGTGGCTTCATACCTGCCAAACACTTTTTCGCAGGCTGTAGATATTTCACCTAAAGTAGCTCTTTTTCTTGCTGCGTCAATACTTAGTTCAAGCAGGTTGCCTTCACCGCTTTCACAAGCTGCTGTAATTTTATCTAAAGCTGCTACAACTGCTTCATTATCTCTTTCCGTTTTAAGTTTATTTAATCTTGCAATCTGTGAATCTCTGACAGCAGAGTTGTCCACTTCCAAAATATCCAAAGGCGCTTCTTTATCTAACTTATATTTATTAACTCCTACAATAATTTCCCTGACTGAATCAATACGTGCCTGTTTTCTTGCGGAGGCTTCTTCAATCCTCATCTTTGGCAAACCTGTTTCAATAGCTTTTGCCATTCCGCCTAAGCTTTCTATTTCCTGTATATGAGCCCAGGCTTTATGAGCTATTTCATTTGTCAGGCTTTCTATATAATAAGAACCTCCCCAGGGATCAACAGTTTTACAAATATTTGTTTCTTCCTGTAAAAAAATCTGGGTATTACGAGCTATTCTCGCAGAAAAATCAGTAGGCAGTGCAATAGCTTCGTCAAGTGCATTGGTGTGAAGAGATTGCGTATGACCTAAAGCGGCTGCCAAAGCTTCAATGCAAGTTCTTGCTATATTGTTGAAAGGATCCTGTTCGGTAAGACTCCAGCCGGAAGTCTGACAATGAGTACGTAAGGCAAGAGATTTAGGATTTTTCGGATTGAATTGTTTAACAATCTTAGCCCAAAGCATCCTGGCAGCTCTCATCTTAGCAATTTCCATAAAATGATTCATCCCTATACCCCAAAAGAAGGATAAACGAGGAGCAAAACTATCAATATCCATTCCGGCATTAATACCAGTTCTCAAATATTCCAAACCGTCAGCAAGAGTATAAGCTAACTCAATATCGGCAGTAGCGCCAGCCTCCTGAATATGATAGCCACTAATACTAATAGAGTTAAATTTGGGCATATTTTTAGAAGTAAACCTGAAGATATCAGCAATTATCCTCATAGAAGGCAAAGGAGGATATATATATGTATTACGCACCATAAATTCCTTAAGTATATCATTTTGTATAGTGCCACTAAGTTTTTCGTAACTAACTCCCTGCTCCTCAGCAGCGACAATATAGAAAGCCAAAACAGGCAGAACAGCGCCGTTCATAGTCATCGAAACGGACATCTTCTCTAAAGGAATCTCATTAAAAAGAATTTTCATATCTTCAATAGAGTCAATAGCCACGCCGGCTTTACCAACATCGCCGCTCACCCTCTCGTGGTCAGAATCATATCCTCTATGAGTAGGTAGGTCAAAAGCAATGGAAAGCCCCATCTGGCCGGCAGAAAGATTACGCCTATAAAAGGCATTAGACTCTTCCGCTGTGGAAAATCCTGCATATTGCCTGATTGTCCAGGGCTTCATCACATACATCGTAGAATAAGGACCGCGCAAAAAGGGTGGTAAACCTGCAACATAATTGAGATGATGCAATGATTCTATATCTTCTTCAGTATAGAAAGGCTTTATATTTATTAATTCAGATGTCTGCCATAAAGCAGACTCTCCGGAAGCTACTACCCCTTTTCTTTTTTCTAAGTTTTTATAGTTTAATTTACTGAAATCGGGACGCATATTTTAAAAGTTTAAATGTTGAATGTTGAATTTTAAATGTTGAGAATAACACCCGAATTTATTCGGGTGAAATACCTAATAATTTATTATATTTTTGGAGAGTTTCAAGAGTATTGGATTGAATACTAATAAAATCGTCTATACCCTCTTTAAGCAATTGTTCTTTTATTTCAACAAGATTACCTGCAACAATAATCTTTATTTTAGATTTAACAGCTTTTATTTTTCTATTTATCTCAGGAGCTAATAAGGCATATTCATCATCAGAACTGCAAATTACAACTAAATCAGGATTAGCTTCTAAAGCAGCTTTAACTCCATTATCTATATTATCAAATCCGTTATTATCTATAATATTATAACCTGAACAACCAAAGAAATTAATAGAAAAACCAGCCCTGGCTCGCCTCATTGTAACATTTCCCACAGTGAAAAGAAAAACAACCGGGGGCTTATTACCTGCTTTACTATGTTTCTCCGTAGCAAGTCTAAGCTTTTCATAATCATCTGCCAGCCTGCATTGTTTAAGAGCTTTAAACTTAGCCTGCGCTGTTTTATTTTCATCATACCCAATATCCATTACACTATGCTCAATACCTGAAATTATCTTTTCGCCGGTATTAGGGTAAAGATTAGTCCCTAATATAGTAGTCCTGCGTTTAGCGACAGACTCTTTACGTTTCTGAAGAGTAGCTTCTATCCTGTCCTGAATAAAATTTTCTTTAATAGCCTTAATATAACCACCCATAGCCTCAGTTTGTTTAAAAAGATCTATCGTTAGCGACGCAATTGAGTCTGTTAATGATTCAATAAAATAGGCACCTGCAGCAGGATCGGCTACTTTGTCGGAATGTGTTTCATTTTTAAGTATTATCTGAATATTACGAGCTATTCGAATTGAAAATTCATCAGGTTTTTTATAAACACTATCAAAAGGATAAACTGTCAGCATATCGCAACCACCAAAAACGGCAGACATTGCTTCAATAGTAGAACGTAATATATTATTATATGGGTCATAACAAGTCATTGTAAACTGCGATGTACAGCTATGAATATTTATCCTGTATGAGCTGTCTTTCTTAGGTTTATAATACTCTGCAAAGGCAGTCCATACTAAACGAAACGCTCTCAACTTAGCAAGTTCCGCAAAATAATTCTGCCCAGTTGCAAAGGTAAAATAAAGTTTAGAGACAATAAGATCAAAATCCAAATCCCTTTCCATTAATTTAACAATATATTCAGAAGCTGAGGCTAAACTAAAAGATAACTCTTCTATTATAGAAGCACCTCCATTATGAAAATACTGACCATTTATATTTATAAATTTGAATTCCGGTATTGACTGACCGCCTCTCTTTATAAGACTAAGTGCATCAGTAAAAATCTTCTCCTCAGAATCGTAAAAATCACCATTAAGCAATAAATAACTCAAAGCATCAAAATCAAAAGAACCTCTGACCTTAGCTTTATTAAAACTGTTTTTTTCAATATACTCTAAAAAAAAATCGAGCAGCTTAGTATAAGATTTTGATTTCGTAAAATGAACAGGAATACTATTCAAATCAATACCGGTTAATAAAGTAGTAAGCTCTTCAGTATTATTAACTAAGCCGGCATTAAATCTAATAGCATCAGCTCCTTTGCTTATCCCTTCCAAAGCTAACTTATTAGCTTTATTAATATCTGTTTCATTTATATCTTCACAGATTAACCAGTTATTAGTTTCTGACTTATAGCCCCTAACAAAAGGATAAATATCAGGCTGACCGCCAATATGTTTTATAGTTTTTAAGTTTTCAGTCGTGTAATAAGGTTTAATATCAATACCTTCAATAGTTTTACTAATAAGCTTTTTAGCATAATCAGCGCCTTTTAAATCCGCTTTAATAACTTCCTCCCATTGTACCTGGGATTGTTCAGGAAATTCTTCAAATAAGTTCTTAGAATCCATATTATATATGTATATACATTATAAAATAAAAATGCAAAAGTATTAATTTTTTAAACAACTAAGTTAAAGGTAAAATCGCTTTATTTAAAAATATCAAAATAATATAAAATCTCACTAATCCATATTTGCTTTTATTTCATTAAGAAAAGACTTTACTTTATTGAGGGATTTAACAATTTCAATATTGCGTTCAAGTTGCTCTTTATTTATTTTTAATTTTTCTTTAGCACCCTGCAGAGTATGTCCTTGTTCTTTTACAAGATGAAAAATAAGATGAAAACTATTAATATCCTCTTGGGTAAACAGTCTGTTACCTTTTTTGTTTTTTTGAGGTTTTATCACATCAAATTCCTTTTCCCAAAAACGGATAAGAGAAGTTTTAACCTTAAACATATCAGCAACTTCGCCGATGGTATAATAAATTTTCTTCATATTCTTATTATTTAGCAACATATCAATTTTTTTGCGGTTGTAAAATTAAATAAATTTATTCAATATATATATACATTATATATAAGGAGTATTAAAACCTAATGCTTTAAACTTTGAACAAAGTTAATAAAATTAAGGTATAACAACAATATGAACGGTAAAAAAATTCACAAAGACAAAAAAATGTTTACTTTTGCAAAACCTAATTCGGGATGTAGCGCAGCCTGGTAGCGTACTTCGTTCGGGACGAAGGGGTCGTGGGTTCAAATCCCACCATCCCGACTTTTTGTCGGTTTTTTTTACATATAATTTATACTTCCTTTAAATTTCTCCTATTTTAACTTTTTTCCACTAAAAATATTAAAAAAAAATACGGTTTTGTGGTGTATTTTTTTTAAAATTATATTTTAAGTGTAATTTTCTTATTAATAAAACATATATTTATTTTATTAATATAATTTCCTGTTTATATATTACATCCTGATAATATG
>JAGODS010000187.1 GCA_017998135.1 Bacteroidales bacterium | reverse complement strand
ATATAAGATAAAAATATTGTCAATATTTTTTTGTTTTTAATTGACATTTATATTTTTTTTTGTAATATTTAAGAAATTTTTTTGGAGGTAATTTTTGATATGAAAAAAAATAGGATTATTATTATTGCTGTTGCAATAATGATTATTGCGTTAATGACAGCGTGTTCAAAAAAAGATTCCGGTGAACAGTCCGGAACAAAAATAGAAAAACCTATAAATTTAACTTATAGTATATTTTTTCCGCCTACTCATTTACAGGCTCAAGCTGGGTTAGATTTTGCTAATGAAATTGAAAAACGCACTAATGGCAGAGTAAAAATAACTGTTTTTGCTGGAGGCACTTTGACTAAAGCTCCTGCTGTTTATGAAGGAGTTGAACAGGGTGTGTCAGATATGGGAATGTCGTGTTTTTCTTATACCCGCGGAAAATTTCCGGTAACTGCGGCATTGGATCTGCCTATAGGATATACTAAAGGCATAATAGCAACGAAGGTAGCTAATGATTTTATAAAAATGTATAATCCAGCAGAATTAAACGGAGTTAAATTGTTGTATGTACATGCTCATGGACCTGGATTACTTCATACTGTAAAGCCTGTGAAAACATTGAAAGATTTGAAAAATATGAAAATAAGAGCTACCGGATTAAGCGCAGATATTGTTAAAGCTTTAGGAGCGATTCCTGTAGCTATGTCTCAGGGTGAAACATATGAGGCTTTGCAGAGGGGAACTGTTGAAGGTACTTTTGGACCTATTGAAGTGTTAAAAGGGTGGAAACAGGCAGAAGTTGTAAAATCAACTACAGACTGTTATAATGTAGGTTATACTACGGCTATGTTTGTAGTTATGAATAAAGCTAAATGGGATTCACTTCCTGAAGATATAAAAAAAGTGTTTGAAGAAGTGAGTTCTGAATGGATAATTAAGCATGGAGAAATTTGGGATAAAATTGACAATGAAGGCAGAGAATACACTGTTTCATGGAAAAATCAAATAATATCTCTTGATGAAAAAGAAAAAGCAGAATGGGATAAAAAAATTATCCCGGTTATTGAGGATTATAAAAAAACAACTCCTGATGGAGAAAAATATATTTCTTCATTACGTGAATTGCTGAAAAAATATTCTCAATAAAATATTAAAAATGGAAAAATTCGAAAAAATTGTGAATGGCTTTTCCAGGCTGCTGTTTTATATTGCAGCGGCAGCTATAATTTTAATGATGTTTGTCACTACTGCTGATGTAATATTTAGGTTATTCAGAAAACCTATAACAGGAGCATATGAACTTGTGTGTTTTTTTAGCGCTATAGCAATATCTTTTGCAATAGCATATACTACTGTTCAAAAAGGACATATTTCTGTTAATATTATAACAAGGTTGTTAAAAGATGTTTATCAGAAAATAATTTCCATAATAACTAATATAATAAGTATTGTTTTTTTATTTTTTACTTCTTATCAGCTTTATGTTTATGGACAGAGATTGTCAAAAACCGGTGAAGTATCTTTAACTCTTCATCTGCCGTTTTATTATTTTATTTATTCTATAAGTTTTGCAATGTTTTCAGTATGTTTGATAGAAGTGTTTATTATAATAAACACTGTATTTGTTATTTTCAATAATAAAAAAAATATTATTTAAAATGATAAAATTTTGATTATGTAAATTATATTTTGGGTTACTATTAAAATTAATGACTTTTACTGCAATAGGAATTACCGGTTTTACGGTATTGATTTTTTTGTTGTTTTCCAATATACCTATAGGACTTGCAATGGGCATAGTCGGGTTTGCCGGTTATGCTGCTATAGTAAATTTTAATGCCGCATTAAATGTTCTTTCTTTGAACACATGGGATATTTTTTCTTCATACAGCTTAACAGTAATACCATTGTTTATATTAATGGGACAGATAGCTTTTCATACAGGAATAAGTAAAGGGCTATTTAAAGCTGCGTATGTATGGATCGGCAATAAACCTGGCGGATTGGCTATGGCGACTGTTGCCGCCTGTGCAGGATTTTCAGCTATTTGCGGTTCTACAAATGCTGCTGCTGCTACAATGGCCACTGTAACTCTCCCTGAAATGAGGAGATATAAGTATAATGTAAGATTGGCTGCAGGAACAGTAGCTGCAGCTGGAAGCCTTGGAATTTTGATTCCTCCGAGTGTGATATTTATAATATATGGAATTATGACTCAGCAATCAATAGGTCAGCTTTTTGCCGCGGGAATTTTGCCCGGGATATTGTTGAGTTTTTTGTTTATTGCAGTAATATATATTCAGGTTTTAATAAAGCCGTCGCTTGCTCCGGCAGCTGAATCATCTACTTTTTTTGAAAAAATTAAATCATTGAAAGATATAATTGAAACTCTTGTTTTATTTGTATTGATAATGGGAGGGATATTTTCAGGAATATTTACTCCTACTGAAGCTGCTGCTGTGGGCGCTTTTTTAATAATGGTTATTGCTTTAATAAGAAAACAGCTTACGTTTAATATTATTATTCAGTCTTTGACAGATACTGCTAAAATAAGTTGTATGATTATGATGATAGTTTTCGGAGCGGAAATTTTCGGGAAATTTTTGGCTGTTACCAGGTTGCCTTATGATGTTGCAGAATGGACAGCAGCACTTAACTTATCTCCAAAAAGTATAATGATGATAATCGTTCTAATATATGTAGCAGGCGGGTGCTTTATGGATTCTCTGGCTATGATAATGCTGACTGTTCCAATATTTTTTCCTGTTGTTCAGAAACTTGGATTTGATCCTATATGGTTTGGTGTAATTATTGTTCTTGTAACTGAAATGGGGGTTATAACTCCTCCGGTAGGAATAAATGCATATGTAGTTCATGCTGTAGCGAAAGATATAAAAATTGAAGATATTTTTATAGGCGCTATGCCGATGCTGATAGCATTATTAATTTGTATTAGTATATTATTTATCTTTCCTGAAATAGTTACATGGCTTCCAGGAGTGATGAATTAACAGAATATGAAATTTATTTTTTGATAAATTTTTATTTTTCGAAATATTGAATTACGGCATTTTTTTCTTCTCTTCCAATATACCCGTCATCATTAATATCATAATCTGTATTGAATGTTCCGTATAATTTCTTTATCATAGCAGCATCTTTAATATCAATTTTTCCATCATTAAAAAAGTCTCCCGGAGATAATTGGGCAAAAGTATCAAGACCAGTATCATTGCTTATAAACAATGAGTATGACTGAGTTTTATAACCATTTTTTTGAACAATTATATTATAAGTTTCATTAATAGTTAATACTCTTAATACAAAAAAGCCTGTATCTGAAGAAATTGTTGAAAATGAGAAAGTATCATTTATTACAGTTAAAATAATTCCTGAATCATATGAACCTACTCTTTTAACATTTCCTGAAATAATAAAACCCGGGCCAACTGAAATGGTATCATTTCCGGACTGCATGAATTTATCATTTATACTTACGGATATTATAGCGTCATTTAATATCACCGATGATGTTCCTGACCATACTCCGGAAAATGTTTGTGTTTTGGATTGTTCTACTCCATTAAGATAAATTATAACTGAATCCCCATCTTCAGCATTTAATGATGTACCGCTTATATTAACAGTATTAATTATAGTGTCAAAATGTGTTTTTGATGAAACCGGATATGTTATAAATGTTGAAGGACCAGGGAAAAATTTTACGGTAATAGTATCATATGTAATTCTGTTAAATCTGTCAGTAACATAAACTGCTATACTATCATAATTTCCTGAAACAGCGGCAGTTGATGACCAGTTGGAGTTCAAATATGCAATAATAGATTTTGAGTTTAATATTCCGTTCACCAGTAATGATACAGTATCGCCGTTACTTAAGTTTAGAGATGTGCCTGAAACTGTGATAATTGAGACAAATGTGTCGTGATGAATAACATCAGGATAAATAATTTTTATGTCAGGTGTTCCAAAATAATTTATGAGTATAGTATCATATTTTATTCTTCCGAACTTATCGGTTAAAACTGCTAAAACACTATCGGCATTACCTGATATTGATACGGTTTCGCTGAAAATCCCATTACTTGAAGTTATAGAAAAGGAGGATTGATAAATTCCGTTAACATATAATAGTACAGAATCTCCTGTATTTGTATTAAAAGTTGTGCCACTAATAATTATTTGAGATATATGTGTATCATGATTCAATGTATTTGGATAAGTTATTTTTAATGAAACATTGCTGAAATAATTTAAAATTATAGTATCATAAACTGTTCCGGCAAAACCAGTAAGTTCAACAACTAATGAATCATTAATTCCAGTAATAAGTGCAGTTCCACTGAAATTTTGATTGATTGAGGAAATATTAATTGAAGAATTAAAAATTCCATTAACATAAATTTTAATTGTGTCACCAGAATAAGAATGGTGTGTCGTTCCTGTTATTGATATTAAAGAAAATGAAGTGTCATAATTATTTTGAGGTGAAACAATTTTGATTTTAGGATTTGCGAATGAATTTATAATTATAGTGTCTTGCGCAATTCTATTGAATTTATCTGAAAGTCTAACCATAACTGAATCGCCTATACCTGTTAGAAGCGCGGTTCCTGACCAGTTTCCATTATAGCTGGTTATTATTGAACTGGTTTGATAAATTCCATTTACATATATAGATATTGTATCACCTGAGCTGGTTTCTAATGTTGTACCATTTATAATTATTTCCTGGACATTAGTGTCAAGCATATTAAAAATGGGGTTTATTTTCAATGTTGGAGTATCAAAATGGTTAATTAAAACTGTGTCATAAGCGGTTCTTCCCCACTGATCAATAACCTCTACTATTATAGAATCTGCAAATTGAGAGATTTGTGCATAACCCGACCATACTATTCCTGAACTGTCAGTAGTTGAAGTTATAATAATAGTGTCAATAACGTTGTAATTTTCATCTAAAATTTTAATTGAATCACCTGCATCTATCCATTTTACAGTTCCAGTTAAACTGATTTCTATAGCAGAAGTATTATAAAAATTAAGAGGAGAAGATATATTTATAGCAGGTGAATCAAAATAGTTTATAATAATATAAGCAGTATCAACATTTGTATCAGCGCCCTGGGAATAAGCGATTACTGTAACTGTATTGGCTGTTCCAGACAAAT
>JAGODS010000186.1 GCA_017998135.1 Bacteroidales bacterium | reverse complement strand
AATACTGTAATACAGCATTTTATAAAAAAAATAATTTTTCTATACAATATTAGAAAAAAGTTTTTTATTTTTGCAGACGGGTATTATCAAAAAATTTGTTTCAAAAACAGTTATTAGAGGTGCCCAAATTATAAATAAACTAAAATTATTATTAAATGAAAAAGTTATTATTATTTTTAAGTTTCATTTTTAGCGTTTTATCAGGATATTCCAGTGAGGTAAATTTAAAGATACCTGATTTAAAGTCTAATTATTTTGAAAATCTTGGAATTGATGGTTGGTCTTTGTTATTTTATGGCATTATTATAATTCTGCTCGGAATGTTATTTGGTTTTTACCAGTTTATGAGTATTAAGAAATTGCCTGCTCATAAGTCAATGTTGAATGTTTCTAATACAATTTATGAAACATGTAAAACATATCTGCTTCAACAGGGAAAATTTTTATTAATTCTATTTGCAATTATAGGATCTGCAATTTTTTATTATTTTTTCGGTTTGTCTCAATTAAATATTGGCAAAGTTCTTCTTATTTTGTTCTGGTCTGTAATAGGTATCTTAGGTTCTTATAGCGTCGCCTGGTTTGGTGTCAGGATAAATACTTATGCCAATAGCAGAACTGCTTTTGCATCTCTTAAAAAGAGACCTTTTGATGTAGTTCGTATTCCTTTGCAGGCGGGTATGAGTATCGGTTTATTACTTATATGCGTTGAGCTGATAATGATGTTAATAATCCTGTTATTTGTACCTGGTGATGCTGCCGGCGCTTGTTTTATTGGTTTTGCTATTGGCGAGTCTTTGGGTGCAAGCGTTTTAAGAATCTGCGGCGGTATTTTTACTAAAATTGCCGATATTGGCTCAGACCTGATGAAAATAGTTTTTAATATTAAGGAAGACGACCCGCGTAACCCCGGTGTTATTGCTGATTGTACAGGCGATAATGCAGGCGACAGCATAGGTCCGACAGCAGACGGTTTTGAGACTTATGGTGTAACAGGTGTAGCTCTTATTACCTTTATAGTTCTTGCTGTAATTGGTGAACCTTTGCAGGCTTCCTTTATTGTTTGGATTTTTACAATGCGTTTATTAATGGTTATAACTTCTTTAGTCTCTTATTATATAAATCATTTCTATTCTAAAGCAAAATATGGTAATTCAGATAAATTTAATTTTGAAGCTCCTTTGACTAATCTGGTTTGGCTCACATCTATAATTTCTATTATTGTAACTTACCTTGCAAGCTATGTGCTTTTAGCTTCTTTAGGTTCGCCTGAAAGTGGATTGTGGTGGAAATTATCAACAATTATAAGTTGCGGCACTTTAGCAGCAGCTTTAATTCCCGAATTAACCAAAGCGTTTACAAGTTCACGTTCTACACACGTAAATGAAATAGTTCAGGCAAGTCGCGAAGGCGGTTCTTCTTTAACTATTTTGTCAGGTTTAGTTGCAGGTAATTATAGTGCATTTTGGCAGGGTTTGGTTATGGCTGCTTTAATGTTTATCGGTTTTATTACAAGCACTTATGGTTTATCTGAGTATATGGCTTATCCTGCAATATTTGCGTTTGGATTGGTAGCATTCGGTTTTCTCGGTATGGGACCTGTTACTATTGCTGTGGACAGCTATGGACCTGTAACTGACAATGCACAATCAATATTTGAACTTTCACAGATTGAAAAGGTTGATAATATAAAATCAGATTTTAATAAACAATATGGTTTTGAGCCCGATTTTGAAAGAGGTAAGCATTTTCTTGAAGAAAACGATTCGGCGGGCAATACTTTTAAAGCGACTGCTAAGCCTGTTTTAATAGGTACTGCCGTTGTAGGCGCTACAACTATGATTTTCTCAATAATACTAATTCTAAAGGGCTTGAATCTTTGGGAAGGCGATTTGACTAATGCCTGGGTTGTTTTAGGCTTTATTGCCGGCGGGGCTGTGGTATATTGGTTTACGGGGGCTTCAATACAAGCTGTTACTACCGGCGCATACAGGGCTGTTGAATTTATTAAGAAAAATCTTAATCTTAATAAACAGGAAGCTGATATAAACGATTCAAAGACTGTTGTTAAAATATGTACTCAGTATGCTCAGAAAGGTATGTGGAATATTTTTATAACTATTTTATCTCTGACACTTGCTTTTGCATTTTTTAACCCGAATTTTTTTGTTGCTTATCTTATATCCATTGCAGTTTTCGGATTGTTTCAGGCTATTTTTATGGCTAATGCCGGTGGCGCCTGGGATAATGCCAAGAAACTTGTAGAAGTGGATTTGAAAGAAAAGAATACTCCTTTGCACGAAGCTACAGTTGTTGGCGATACGGTTGGCGACCCTTATAAAGATACTTCTTCTGTTGCTCTTAACCCTATTATTAAGTTCTCTACCTTATTCGGTTTGCTCGCTGCAGAAATTGCTATAGAAATTAACATTAACGCCAGAGATACTGGAAGTACTAACTATGGTCCTTATATAGGGTTAATCTTTTTTGTTATTGGTTTGGTTTTTGTTTACAGGTCTTTTTATAAAATGAGAATTGAAAAGTAATTACTACATATTATTATTAGTCTTTTTAAATATTGCCTGCTTTAATTTATATTCGCAGGAAGCGACTAATAGTCTTATTTATCCTGAAAAATTTATAAACAGGAAATTAAGGCTGGGCATTAGTCCCGCTATTTCGTCTCCTATAATAGGAACTAAATATTGGAATAAAAACTTTGGGACCTATTACGGGGGAACTGTGTATTATAAGTTTATCATTAAAAATAAATTAAGCTTTGGTCCTATTCTGACTTTTAATCATTGGGTTAAAAATGAAGAAAGAATGACTGATTTTGATACTGAGTATATATGGAATATTAAAGGTGCTATAGATATGGGAGACGCAAGTATTATGTGCAGGTATTCATTAGTGAGGGAATTTAAGAAAACTGAATTTTATTTACAGGGTGGCGCCGGGTACAGGTATATAAAAGGCTTTTTTAAAATTAACGGGACTAAACAAATTGATGATAATACTCAGGCTTATAAAAAAAATGAAAAAGAATTTGAATTTTATAATCCAGGCTTGAATTTTGGCTTTGGTATCAGAAGCGGCAGACTTGAGATGTTTCCTTCTTACAATATCGTTTTTACAAAAGAACAACCTACTCAATACGTAAATATTAATATTGGATTAGTGTTTTAATAATTTGAAAGGTTTTTTATTTTTTAAATAAATCAGCGGGAGTGGATACTTTTGATTAGTATCATAACCAGGAGACCTGAAATTCCTCCAACAACAGAGTTTTTTAATTCGGTTCTTCTTGCCCTGTCCTTAAAACCTCTGATAAAATAACCGGATTTGGCTTTATTCTCAGGTATAATAAGTTTCCCGCTTTCATTATAAATAGAAGGTGAAGTAGAACTTGTAGTAATTACATAAAGCGCAGGAAGAGTAGCTCCCCAGAATGCAAGATAACCGCCTGAGAGCCCTGCAAGCACGCTGCCAGCAGTAGATAAAAACGGTCTGTAATGCTCAACAGCATAATTCTGCCCTTCTACATATTCGCCCATCTTTTCTATTTGTAGTTTATTGATTTCGTTATTAATAAGTGCGAATAATAATTTATTTGTTTTGATTTTAACAAGGTAGTAATTTGTTAGTGTATCAATTTTGTAAGTAATAACTTTGGTCTGATTGACAGTTTTGTAATAATATAAATCAGTAAGTTCGGCGCTTTTATAATTTTTTACTATGTATTGACCAAATTTGTAAGTGAAACTAAAAGCAGTAGTTCCGAATTTATCGTTTTTCTTTGGATATAATGTAACATTTAATTTATTGGTATTAGTAAACTTGTATAGATATTCAACATTAAAATCAAGATGAGGGCTGAGTCGCAGATTTATTCCTAAGCCTAAAGGAAAAGTAAAAGTATTAAGCATTTTTTCCTTACCGTCTCCATTATCATAATATCCGTAAGAACTGATATACTTTGAAGAATCGGTGTATCTTAGGATACTACGGTAATTAAATAAACCAATTCCTGCTTTAAGATATAAATCTGGACTTAGACTTGGTTTATTTATCAATCCTGACAATTTAAGCAGCGGTGTGAGTGATATTTCATTAAATTCGCTTTCAAAATAACGTGAATAAGTTTCTTTGCTTTTACCATATAGGTTGCCAGCAATCAAATTTGCCTGTACAGAAAATAATTTATTTATTTTATATCCTATACTAAAATTAAAAGCGGTTTTTGAGGAAGAAGATAAAATGGAATATGTCTCCCAGTTAGAACCATAGCTTCTTGTAAAGGCTATACCTGCAGTCATTGTAAAAGGGCTAAACCTTTTCTTTGTTATCATTTTTTTCAGATATACGCTTTCAGGGATAGAATAATTCAAAGTTGTATCATTAATATCTATTACTTTAGTAATAATTTTCCTTCCACCTATAAATTGGAGTGTATCCTGTGTATAGGCAGTTAAGCTGATGAAAAAATTAACTGCTATTATCAGATTAAAATATTTAAAAATCTTTCTCAATTAATATTCAAAATTTGGGTTGCTAATTTATAATTTTTTTCTTTTACCTGAATGAAATATTATTTAATATCTTAATATAGAGCAAATAATATTTTGTTGAACTTGTGTAAATTTTAATATTTTTTAGGAGAAGAAAAAAATAAATATCGTAATTAAAAAATTTTTTTAAATTTGCATTTTAAACTTTTAAAATTAAGTGTATGAAAAAATTATTACTTGTTATTACAATTGCTGTTTTTAGCTGTATTTTTGCTAAGGGACAGGGCATAACTGTTAAATTAAGTACATTGACTGCTAAGCTTAATGATACTATAACCTGTTCGGTGAATGTTGACAATTTTAATAATATTATAGCGTTTGGAGTTGATTTTACCTATAATAATAGTGTTTTGACTTTTTTAAAGTTCACTAATTTTGCTATGGGAGGGATGAATTATAATAATGTCAGCGAGCAGACGCTTAACAGGATATTGATAGGCTGGAATACTTTGGATGTAAATGGAATTTCTTTGGGAAATACAAAAATAATTGATGTTCAGTTTATTTATAAAGGTGGCGAAACCGATTTATTAATTAATACAGCCAATACAATGTTTATGGATAAAAATACTGATATTTTATCCTATAATTATAGTAAATGGGAAGGTCT
>JAGODS010000185.1 GCA_017998135.1 Bacteroidales bacterium | reverse complement strand
ATAATTGACAGGCTTAGAAATGAATTTAATGCTGAAGTTGAAGTTGGAGAGCCTGCTGTAGCTTTCAGGGAGACTATAACCGCTGAGTCGGGAAATGACTTTAAATATGCCAAGCAATCAGGTGGTAAAGGACAGTTTGCACGTACCGTTATGCGCATAGAACCGAATGGAGGAAAGGGTTATGAATTTGTTGACAGAATTAAGGGAGGTGCTATTCCCGGCGAATATATACCTTCAGTTAATAAAGGAATTGTTAAAACACTTGAAAAAGGCATTCTTGCAGGTTTCCCTGTTATTGATGTAAAAGTAGTATTAATAGACGGCAGTTATCATCCGGTTGATTCATCCGATATGGCTTTCCAGACCTGCGCGTCAATTTGTTTTAAACAGGCTTTTATGAAGGCTAATCCTATTTTACTTGAACCTATTATGAAAATAGAAGTAAATACACCTGATGACTATATTGGCGAGGTAGTAGGTAATCTTAACAAACGCCGCGGCAGAATTGAATCTATGCGAAGATATAGGAAAAATGCTCAGAAACTTAATGGTTTTGTCCCCTTGATGGAAATGTTCGGCTATGCTAACCAGTTGAGAAATATTTCAAGCGGCAGGGCTAATTATTCAATGGAATTTTTTAGGTACGAACCTACACCTGCTTCTATTCAACAGGAAGTTCTCAAGAAAATAGAAGATAAGAAAAAGCAGAAATAAGATTAAATCTTTTAGATTTTTTAAATATTTATACAGACAATAAAAAAAAGCCGCTTGTTCATTTTTAGCAAGCGGCTTTTTTTACAGTTAAATACAATTTATTATCTGCTTATATTGAATTTTTTAGAGTAAGTGCCATTGTCAGTGTATACATTTATAATATATATACCCTGGTTTAGGTCAGATATATTTATCTGTAATCTGTTGTTAATAATATCGCTATTGTAATAAGTAGCTATTAATTTGCCTGTTGAGTTATACAATGATATGTTTTGTAAATTATTTTCATTGTTGTTAATATCAACACTTAGTAAATCGTTTGCAGGATTAGGATAAATATTAAAATTATTATTAATATTAAAATCTTCAATACTTGATTCTATACCGCATATATATGGAAAAATTACTAAATCTGAATTAAAAGAGCCTCCAAATGCAGTCAGGAAATTATACCAGGTTTCGCCTATTAAAAGTGAAGAGTTGGTACCTGTGCCTGTTCCCGGAGGACCTGCTGCTACTGCTATAGAATCTCCAGGTATTTGAGGAATTAAAAAGCCTATATGAAAAGGTCCTGTTATGCTGAAAGGTTCTGTAAATTCAACATCTGTATAATATTTCCCTGCAACAGCTTGTTTAATTGTAAAGATATCTGTATCAAAAGTGTAAATTGGTTCAACGGAAGCAGGTTGTCCGTTATTATCAGCCCATATTGCAATTTGAATTACATCAAAATCTTCGCCTGTAGCATAACCAAAATATAATCTGCAACCATTGATTGTTTTAGCAGAGTTATAATCTTTAAAATATTGGGCTAAAGCTGCAACACCATATTCATTTGTACCTGTTGTATAGCCTCCGTTAGGAGTTTTAGCTAAAATGACATTTGGCACATTCATAGGATAACCATAAAATTCGCATTCATCATCCATTGGATTTAAAAATTTGTTTTCAGGTGTTTTGATAGGCTTGCCGTTAGAATAGTTCTTTATTATAGTCTGAGTAAAACTATAAGTAAAAAGTAAACAAATAAAACTTGTAAAAATTAATCTTTTCATATTAAATTGGGTTTAAAAATTATTATGCAAAATTATAAAAAAAATATTAAGTAGATATGTTGAAAAATTATTTATTTGCTACTTATTTTAACAAAAAGAGGATACGCTTTATTCCATTCTTCTATTTGCTGCGAGGAATATTTAACAGGATTAAAGGATAGAGAAAGCAGGTTGCGAATTTCGGATAAAGTATTAATTTGTTTGCAAGCTATTGCCTGTACCATAATGTTACCAATAGCAGTCGCTTCTGCAGGACCAGCTATTACTGTCATTCCAAGTGCATTTGCAGTAAACTGGCAAAGGAGTTCATTTTGACATCCGCCCCCGATAATATGTAATGTATTGATAGGTTTAGGAGCTAATTCTTTAAGCTGTTCCATTGTAAATTTATATTTCATTGCAAGGCTTTCAAAGATAACTCTTGTTATTTGCCCCGTTGTTTCTGGGCTTATTTGCTTAGTGCGTTTGCAAAATTCTTGTATCTCATAAATCATATCCTGGGGATTTGAAAATTCAGGACTGTCAGTATTAATGAAGGATTTAAACGGTTCTGCCTGTTTCGCCGCCTCAACTAATTCATTGTAGGTGTAATTTTTTTCTTTATCCCATTGTTTTTTGCATTGTTCAAGTATCCACATTCCTGAAATATTCTTAAGAAAACGAATAGTACCGTCTATACCGCCTTCATTGGTAAAACCATATTGCAAAGCTTTGGCTGAAAGTATAGGTTGATTTATTTCAATACCCATCAGCGACCAGGTGCCTGAGCTTAGATAAGCCCAATTATCGCCTTTTGCGGGTACTGATACAATAGCTGACCCTGTATCGTGTCCTGCCACAGCAATAACCGGTATAGTATCTGTTTGAATTTCATCTGCTATGTCTTTTCTGAGTTCTCCTATCTTAGTCCCTGGTTGTACTATACCTGTAAATAGATCTTTGTTTATGCCTGTAGTTTTTAATAATTTATCAGACCAGTTTTTAGTTCTTGCATCAAGTAACTGGGAAGTTGAAGCTATAGAATATTCAGTAGCTTTTACACCTGTAAACAGATAATTCAGCAAATCGGGAATGAATAGCAATTTATCCGCATTCTCAAGAACTGCCCTGTTATGCTTTGACAAAGCATATAGCTGGAATAAAGAATTGAATTTTAAAAACTGGATACCTGTAATAGCGTATAAATCGCTTGCAGGCATTATGTTTTTTGTAAAATCATCTATTATTCCGTCAGTAATATGGTCTCTGTAAGAGAGGGGAAGATTAAGAATATTACCGCTTTTGTCTAATAATCCGAAATCCACGCCCCAGGTATCTATTCCTATAGATTCTAACTTTACATCAAATTGTTTCTTAAGGATTTTTATCCCTTTTTGTAACTCTTCAAATAGTGTATAAATATTCCAATAGTAATGCCCGTTGATTTTAATGAAATTATTTGGGAAGCGGTGAATTTCAGTAATATTAATTTTATCTGAACTGACTTCGCCTAATATAGCCCTGCCGCTTGACGCTCCAAGGTCAAAGGCTAAATAATATTTTGCTTCTTTTGTCATATTTTTTATTATTATTTATTATTTATGTTATTATATAAGGACATCTCTATAAACTCCGTTTACCCTCTCCTGTTTTTAGGAGAGGGTAAGGCTGAGGTTAAATTTTTATTAGTTTTTAGAACTCTCCCTTTTTGGTATTATTTATATTGTTTTTTTCCATTAAAAAAAAGAGCAAAGATAATTTTTTATATAAAATATAAGGTTAAAATTCCCTCTAAATACAACCCAACCCCGAAGGGGTGTCAGGATGGTATAAAGTTAAAATTCCCTCTAAATACAATCCAACCCCGAAGGGGTGTTAGGATGGTAGAAGATTAAAATTTCCTCTAAATACAACTCAACCCCGAAAGGGTGTTAGGATGGTAGAAGATTAAAATTTCCTATAAATACAACCCAACCCCGAAGGGGTGTTAGGATGGTAGAAAGTTAAAATTTCCTCTAAATACAACCCAACCCCGAAGGGGTGTCAGGATGGTAGAAAGTTAAAATTTCCTCTAAATACAACTCAACCCCAAAGGGGTGTCAGGATGGTAGAAAGTTAAAATTCCCTCTAAATACAACCCAACCCCGAAGGGGTGTTAGGATGGTAGAAAGTTAAAATTTCCTCTAAATACAACCCAACCCCGAAGGGGTGTCAGGATGGTAGAAAGTTAAATTATAAAAATTATTAATTTCAAATGTCTTAATAAATTTATATATATATTTGCAATCCTAAAATAGATTTAATTTTATACTATTATGAAAGTTATAAATATTGAAGAGTTGAACCTTATGCCAAATCCTCATAATGTTGAGGCTCGCAAAGTTTATGAAAATGAATATCTTGAAGTCGTTCATCTTACATTAAAACCGGGTGAGCAGCTTGCTAAACATCATTTGCCTGTTAATGTATTCTTCTTCGTTTTAGAAGGTTCGGGTATAATTGAAATGGAAAATAAAGAGCAAAGAGTAAGCAAAAATATGCTTATTGAAGGTCCTGCTAACATTGACAGAGGTTGGAAAAATGATACTGACAAATTGCTTAAAATACTTGTTGTTAAGGCTCCCAAACCTAATATTGCTGAAAAAAAGGAAGCCATTAAATCTATCCTAAATAAATAAATTTTAATAACCAATAAATAAAATCACTTATGGAAAATACAGAATTTGAAAAATCTAAATCATTTAATTTTAATGAAATCATTGATTATGCAAAAGGAGCTGTTGTAAGTAAAACTATAATCAAAAAGCCGACAGGTACGGTTACTTTATTCTCCTTTGATAAAGGCGAAGCCCTTAGCGAACACACTGCTCCTTTTGATGCAATGGCTCATATTGTTGACGGAATTGCTGAAATTACGATAAACGGTATTTCTCATTCGGTTAAAGCAGGTAATACAATCATTATGCCTGCCAATATCCCGCACGCAGTCAAAGCTACTGAAAGATTTAAAATGTTGCTTACTATGATTAGAAGTTAAGAATTTTTTTACTGTGCAATTTAACTATGTACAACTCTAAAAATTCATTTTCTTAATATCCCGGTTCGGCAGCGGGCGTCCACGCCCCGCCGTTTTTAGCGCCCTGGCGATTAAAATTTGCCTCTTGGCGAGAAACAATTATTTTTTTCCTTCCTAATCAATTGATTTATAATTAAAAAAAATAATTAAAAAAAATTTTAACAAAATATAACCAAGTTCCAAAAATTTATTAATTTTGTCGCCTCGTTTAATTTAAAAATGTTTAATATAAGTTTTACATATCGTCCTATTATCCGACTCTCTGAAACCCTTATGGTTGTAGAGAGAGAGAGAGAGAGAGAGAGAGAGAGAGAGAGAATGTTCTCTAAATAACTCTTCCTCTAAATGTTTCACATTTTCAAAATATGAAACATTAAATTCCCTCTTATTCCATA
>JAGODS010000184.1 GCA_017998135.1 Bacteroidales bacterium | reverse complement strand
TCAGTTAAATTACCCTTAGTATCGTCTAATAAGACAGGATAACAGGGGATGCCACCAGCAGAAATAATTATTTCGCATAAGTCATTTATGCTGAGAAAAGCAGTTTCATCCTCAGGAACAAAAGCAGGTCCGCCTGTTTTAAGCAGAAAATTTCTCAATACATTTTCAAATAAAGCATTATTCTGTTTTGTCTGTTTAAATTGTTTATCATTAAATAAATTAACAAAAACTTCATCAATAGGATAACTGTCTTGAGTAATATTACAAATAGCAATCCTTACAGCTTTAGCAATATGTCGTTCTCTCACTAATCCTTTAGTAAATATAGTCTTAATTGCTTCAAAATCCAGTTTTACAGGTATGTTAATTGAACAAAAATATTCATTAACCCTATCTATAAGTTTGATAGAATGACTATTACTTAGCTTCTGTAAGCTGTTTATTTTATCTTTAAACTCCTGTTGCAGTTTAAAAGGATAAGACAATCCTTTACCGCTTAAATATATCCTACCCGGGTTATTTGGGTCATTAATACGCAGATTTTGTTGCTGCATATCTTTTAACAAGCCTATAAATTCAATATTAAACAGAGGGTAAACCTTATTTAATATACAATTTTCATAAAACTCGTCATACCCGTCAACAGTATTGAAATCATTGATACCAAGTACCTTTATATCTTCATTGACAGATAATTTTAAAGCCTGTTCAATGCTTTCAAAAGCGCTAAAAGAATACGGTGTATGTATATGCCCATTGACTCTGGGTATTGTATAATTTTCCTGCACAATAAATAAATATAATTAATCCATATGAAAAACCTCTTTTAAAGGGACAGACCAGGGAGTACCGTCAGAATTATAATCCATCAGATCCTTCATATAATCCCACCATTTACGGATAACAGGGTCTTTAGGCAATTCAGCAATAGTATTATGGTCAGTAAGTTTTCTGAATGCAAAAAGTGTATTAGTTTCTTCATCAAGGAAGATAGAATAATCTAAAATGCCTGCATCAGAATGCACTTTAATCAGATCTAACCAAATTTCGTCGTGTCGTTTTTTATACTCTTCAGCACAACCTTTTTTAATTTTCATTTTAAAAGCATCTCTTTTCATAATAAAAATATTAATTATTAATTCTATTATTAAAATCTTTAAACTCCATTTTTATATCTTCTAATTTTTTCATCATCATTAAAATTAGTTTTTGGTTGATGCCCTTTAAGAGGATAAATTTTTGTATGTATTGCATCAATAAGCCATTCAGGTTGCGGAAAATAAAATTTCTCAAGTTCGTAAGGAGGCACAATCCAATTCCTCGCACCAACAACAACAGGCGGAGCATCCAGATAATCAAAAGCAAGTTCAGTAATGTTTTGTGCAAGGTCTTTTAAAACAGACCCTCGTTCATTAGCATCACTGCAAAGTAATATTCTTCCTGTTTTCTTTAATGATTCTATAACTATATCATAGTTAAACGGAACTATTGAGCGAGCGTCAATAATTTCAGCTTCAATATCATAAACGGATTTTAGAATATCAGCAGTTTCACAAGCAGTATAAAGTGCAGAGCCAACTGTAAGAATGCTTAGGTCTTTTCCGCTTCTTTTAATATCAGGCTCACCAATAGGTATTTCGTAATATTCTTTAGGCACTCCACCTAAATGAAACATTTCAGCAATATCATAAATTCTCTGGCTTTCAAAAAATATAACAGGGTCGCTACCTTGTAATGCAGAATTCATAAGACCTTTGGCATCATAAGGGGTAGCAGGAAACACAACTTTAAGACCTGGTATATGAGCAACAAGAGCCGACCAGTCCTGTGAATGTTGCGCCCCATATTTAGAGCCGACAGAAACCCTGATAACAACAGGCATTTTAAGCAAATTGCCGCTCATTGCCTGCCATTTGGGCAACTGGTTAAAAATTTCATCACCTGCCCTGCCGAGAAAATCACAATACATTATTTCTGCAATAACTCTACCGCCTGCCATCCCATAACCAACCGCAGTGCCTGCAATAGCACCCTCGGATATACTCGTATTAAATAACCTATGATAAGGCAGTGCTTCAGTAAGTCCGCGATAAACAGCGAAAGCGCCACCCCAGTCCCGGTTTTCCTCACCGTAAGCTACCAGAGTAGGGTCTTTATAAAATCTATCAATAACAGCTTCAAAAATAGCATCTTTCAATTGAAAAGTTTTCATTTTAGAAAAGAGTTTCCCTTCTGAGTCATAAGCAAAACGCTCTTTAGATGCTAATTGTCTGATACGTGGATTTTCCTCAATAGAAATTAAAGTCTCAGGTTGCCTATCTTCCATTCTTGTAACAGAATCGTTTGAAAACATCATCTCCTCAATAGCTGTCGGATTTTTAAAGAGATTAAGACGGGGTGATATATTATCGTCCACTGAAAGTTTAAAGATATTCAATATTAAAGAATTAATATCTTCTTTCAATTTTGATAAGTTATTATCATTAATTATATTATTATTTATTAATTCCTGGGCGTAAATATTAATAGAATCAACATTCTGCCAGGCTTCAAGTTCTTCTTTAGTCCTGTAAGTAGAAGCATCCGAAGGCGAATGCCCGCTGTAGCGATAAGTAAGAGTATCAAGCAAAACAGGTCCTTTCTTAGCATCAATAATTTGTTTTTTTCTATTAAAAGCGTCTATAACTGCGAGAGGATTATAACCATCAACTGTTTCGGCAAACATCATATCAGGATTAATACCCGCTCCAATTCTTGAAAGAATACCATAACCCATAGTTTCGCCGCAAGTCTGCCCTCCCATACCATATTGGTTATTCATAAAATTAAATATTATAGGCAGACCGCCGCTGAACTCTCCTTCCCAAAGACTGCTAAACTGGTCCATAGTAGCAAAGCAAATACCTTCCCAAACAGGACCGCAACCCATTGAAGCATCACCGATATTAGCGACAACAATACCTGGTTTTTTATTAACTTTCTTATAAAGTGCAGCACCGACTGAAATATCACCTGAACCGCCAACGATAGCATTATTTGGATAAATACCGAAAGGAGTAAAAAAAGCATGCATTGAACCACCCAACCCTTTATTTAAACCATACTCTTTACCAAAAATCTCAGATAAAGTTCCATAAATAAGAAATTTAACAGCAAGTTCTTTAATGCTACCCTTATGTTCCTTTTCAACAACTTTAAATGTTTTAATATTAAAAGGGTCTTTCATAATCTGAAGGAGGCTGTTATCATCAAGTTTATGTATTGCAGACAAACCTTTTGCAATAATTTCTCCATGGCTCCTGTGAGAACCGAAAATATAATCTTCTACTGTCAGATTATAAGCCATACCAACAGCAGCCGCTTCCTGACCTATAGATAAATGGGCTGGACCCGGATGATTATACTTAACAGTCCTATACTCGCCTTTAGTTTTAACAAGATTAAGCATTGTTTCAAATTCACGTATAATATACATATCGCGATAAATTCTTATAAAATCATCTTTGCTGTAAATTGACTTTTCCTGCTCAATAGTTTTATTATACGTATTAACAGGTATATTTTTAAAAGTGATTTTTTTTGCTTTTCTAACTTCTGTAGGATTTATAAATTGAGATTTAGGCATAGTATTGGGTATTGGGTATTGGGTATTGGGTATTGGGTATTTTGAATTAGTACATTTTCAAATTATCAAATTAGCATATTTTCTATTTGTTTTTTAACTTCAAACAGGAAAGCAGAGGCAGGAGCACCGTCAATAGCTCTATGGTCATAAGTTAAAGATAGACCGATAAATGGGGCAATTTCAATAGCCCCTAATTCATTATAGAAAGGTCGTTGAATAATAGTATTGACTCCCAAAATACCAACCTGTGGCAAATTAATTACAGGCGTAAATAATTCAATTCCATAAGCCCCGAGATTGGATACAGTAAAAGAAGCTTCCTGACTTTGTAAAAGGTCAGGCGATATATTGCCCTGCCTGCAACTTTCAGCTATATTTTTAATCTGAAGAGATAAATCTTCTAAATTATAATTATCCGCATTTTTAATAACAGGAACCATCAGCCCCCTTTCGGTATTAACAGCAATAGCAAGATGAACATTAGAAAAAGTCTTAATAGTTTTACCAAGAAAATGAGAATTCATGCCAGGATGCATTAATAAAGCTTTAACAACATTAAAACAAATAAGGTCGTTTATTGTGATATTAACAAAATTAGCATCCTTTGCCTGTTGCTTTAGTTTGTTTCTGTATTTAATAATTTTAGATGCATTTGCAGAAAGGTGATGAGTTAATTGAGCAGAATTAAGTAAAGATTGGTGCATATTTTCAGCAATAAGACATCTTATATTTGAGAGTTTTTTTATTTCAAAACCTGCAAAAGGTTCGTTAATTTTAGAATCAGTTTTATCATAAGCATTAATAACATCATTAGAAACAATTCTACCATTAGGTCCAGAGCCTACAATAGTATTTAACTCAATACAAAATTTTTCAGCAAGTTTTCTTGCTTTAGGCGAAGCTTTAACTATTTTATTGTCATTTTTTACAGACTTAAAAGATGAAGTTTTTACATCGTTAGAAAAGTCCTCTTTTTTCAGGTTTTCAATAATATTATTCTGATTTTTCACTAAAAATGCTTCAATATTATCATCTTTTTCGCCAATAATTGCGACAGTAGCCAATACAGGCACTTCTGCTTCTTTATAATAAAAAATTTCAAGTAAAATTCCGTCTGCTGGCGCAAGTTCATCAAAAGCAGCTTTATCTGTTTCAAAAGTATAAAGCAAATCACCTTTGCTGACAGATTCACCCTTTTTAATATGCCATTCCGAAATTATACAGCTTTCAACAGAGAGTCCCTGTTTTGGAATAATTACAGGAGTAATCATAAACGATAATTTATTAATAGAAAATAATTTTGCAAAGATAATAATAATACTTGTATATACAAGTTAAAATCATTTTAAAAAGGTTATTTAACTAAATATCAAATTAAATACCAGGAACTTAGTACAAAGTACTAAGTTCCCAAACATACATAAATTTTTTCTTATTTTAATCTTCTACCATCCTTTTACCCCTTCGGGGTTTAATTGTATTTAGAGGGAATTTAAATCTTCTACCATCCTAACACCCCTTCGGGGTTTGGTTGTATTAAGAGGGAATTTTAATCTTCTACTATCCTAACACCCCTACTTCGGGGTTTGATTGTATTAAAGGGAATTTTAATCTTCTACCATCCTAACACCCCTACCATCCTTTTACCCCTGCAGGGTTTGATTG
>JAGODS010000183.1 GCA_017998135.1 Bacteroidales bacterium | reverse complement strand
AATTATGAGCTATGAACTTCAAAACCCCGAAGGGGTGACAGGATGATAGCTTCAAAAAAACACTTAAGGGGGGACAGGATGATAGCTAATATTATTAATGATTAATCAATAAATTAAATAAAAATGAAAGGATGAATATATGTTAATAAAAATATATCCTGATAATCCATCGGAGAAATTAATACAACAGGTTGTAGAATGCCTGTCTGACGGGGGTATAATAATATATCCCACAGATACGGTATATGGTTTAGGCTGCGATATATTTAAAACCAGGGCAGTTGAGAAAATAGCAAGAATAAGGGGGCTTAAACCGAATAAAGCTAATTTTTCCTTTGTCTGTTCGGATTTAAGTCATTTATCTGATTTTGTAAAACCTTTTAACACAAATATTTACAGATTGATGAAAAAAGCGTTGCCAGGTCCTTTTACTTTTATCTTAGATGCAAATAATAAAGTACCTAAAATATTTCAAAGCAATAAGAAGACAGTCGGTATAAGAGTGCCCGACAATAATATAGCTTTATTAATAGTCAGAATACTCGGCAATCCTATTATGTCCACTTCAATACACGACGAAGATGAGGTGATAGAATATACTACAGACCCTGAGCTTATTTATGAAAAATACAGGGATTTGGTGGATATTGTAATTGACGGAGGCTATGGAGACAATGAACCTTCTACTGTAGTTGACTGCACTTCAGAACCTGTAACAGTTATTAGAAAAGGTAAAGGAGATATTTCATTATTATGAATGATGAATGATGAATGATGAATGATGAATGATGAATGATGAATGATGAATGATGAATGATGAATGATGAATGATGAATGATGAATTATGAATGATGAATGATGAATTATGAATGATGAATTATGAATGATGAATTATGAATGATGAATTATGAATGATGAATTATGAGCTATGAACTTCAAAACCCCGAAGGGGTAACAGGATGATAGCTTCAGAAAAACCCCGAAGGGGTAACAGGATGATAGGTTTTAAATGTTAAAATTATGTTTAAAAATACATCAAAAATAAGTATTTCAAAAATAGCGGTAATTATTATTTTTATCAGTTTAATAATGACGAGTTTCAATATTAAAAGATGGAAACAATGTACTATTATTCAGCACGATGTATATATTTATTATTCATATCTGCCAGCAACCTTTATTTATAAAGATTTATCATTTAAATATATAGATACTATTCCCAAAGACGACAATTACGAATTTAGATATGTACAATGCGCTTCAGGCGGAAGGATTCAGAAAATGACAATGGGAATGGCTTTTGTTTATGCACCATTTTTTCTTATCGCTCATTATTTTTCTGAATTAGTCGGATTACAAACTGATGGATATACTCAACTATATCAATTTGCACTGGCAATGGGCGCACTTATTTATTCACTGTTAGGTTTAATCCTTTTAAGAAAGATATTGCTTTGCTTTTTCAACGAATTTGCTACTACTTTAACACTGATATCAATCTATGCAGGCACTAATTTATTATACTATATAACAAACGAGAGCGCGATGGCTCACTGCTACAATTTTACGCTTTTCACAGTTGTAATATACTACACGCTCAAATGGTATAAGAAGCAGGAAATAAAATATGCAGCGATAATAGGGTTTAGCTCAGGATTGATAACGTTAATAAGACCGACAAACATAATTATTCTATTAGTGCCTTTATTATTCGGAGTTGTTAATTTTAAAGGCATAATAGATAATTTAAAACTCTTTTATAAGCATAAATATCAAATTTTACTGGCAGCAGGTCTTTTTATATTAATAATAGCACCACAACTGATTTTTTGGAAAATGGCTTCAGGTCAATGGTTTTATTATTCATATTCCAATGAAAAGCTTGAGTTTGCTAATCCACATATAATAGAAGGTTTGTTCGGTTTCAGAAAAGGATTGTTTATTTATACCCCTATTATAGCGCTTGCGTTTATAGGAATATTCTTTATGCTGAATAGAAAATCAAAACTTTCTAAATTTACTATATTACTAATAAGTTTTAATGTAATAAATATATATATAGTTCTAAGCTGGTGGAATTGGTGGTATGGGGGCAGTTTTGGACAAAGAGCTTTTATTGAATCTTTCGCTTTACTTGCTATACCTATGGCAGATTTATATCAATGGTTCTCTGCTAAAAAAATTGTTCTTAAATTATCGCTTATAATTATTGTATTAGCTTTTGTGTTTTTAAACTGTTTTCAAATAATACAATATAGTCGCAATATTATTCATTGGGATAGTATGACCAAAGAAGCATATAAAGCTGTATTCCTTAAACTAAAAAAGCCTGCGAACTTAGATAATTTATTAAAAGAACCTAAAGCAGATTAGCAAATTAGCAGATTAGCAAATTAGCAGATTAGCAAATTAACAGATTAGCAGATTAGCCTAATTTCTGTATATAATAATTTGCTGGTTAGCATTTTTGGGATTTAGCCAGTAAAGTATTTTATCGATAAAGCCTGGTTCTATTGAAGTTTCATATTTAATATCAGGAAAAACGGTTTTAATTTTATTAACTCTTTCAGGCAAATTATCATTATTAAAAAACAGAATAAAACGGGGATTATCTTTAATCGGAAGAGAAGAAAATGCTTTATAAAAACCGTCGTAATTATGTTTAACAGAAACGTCATAAACCTGAATCCATTGTTTAAGATAAAAACGCGGGGGCAACTTAGTATCACCCTCAATCATAACAGACTTTATATTATCAAATTGAGAAAGATAAACCATAGATTCCACTCTCGCTTTTTTTGAATACATTGTAGTAATAAAAGGCAGGGTAAGAAGGTTTAAAACCCAGAAAAATATAAGGCAATAATTATATAACTTTTGATTTCTATTCCAAAAAGCTGATTTTTCCTTAAAGTCATTCCATCCTATAATGCCTGCAATTATAATAAAAGGAATAATAGTAATGATAAATCTTTCTTGTTTGTTAGGAAAAACGGAATGAAAAAGAAGGAAAGCAAAAGCAGGAAGGAACAAAATCAGATTTTGCTTTTTAAGGCGAAAAAATCCATAAAAAAGAAAAATACTAAGCGGGGGTATGAGAAAACCAATTATAACAATTAGATAATGATACCAGGGATGCGATATATAGTTACCGGCATTCGCTAAATTATATCTAATATATTCAGTCAGCTCGGCAAAAGCTTTATTCCAGAGAACCAAATCTGTTGGCAGTTGAGTTAAACAAATAGTAATTAACATAGTTAGACCGTAAAAAAAAGCTTTACTCCATTTTCTATCAATTACCAGGACAAGTATTATAGCTCCACTGAATACAATAGTTTGAAAACGCACTGAAAAAGCAAGCCCTGCAAAGAAGCCTGCAATTAATATATTTTTAAAGTTATTCTTAACCTCACCCTTACCCTCTCCTAAAATATGGAGCGGGTTATTTTTAATAATAAACCAAACAGAGGCAAGCAATAAAGGCATACTAACAACCTCAACAAGATTACGAACACTGATAAAAGGGAAAAACCATAATGTCGCTATTAATAATCCGGATAAGAAGGCATTAACACGATTAGATAATTTTTCGGTTATTTTATAAGTAAAATAAATACATAAAAGAGAGTAAAAACAATGAATTAAACGAACAAAAAACATTTTAATCAGCGGGTCGGTTATATTTATAAAATTTAAAAAACTAAAAAAAAGGAAATGAAGACCGGGATAAAGAAAACTATGCCCCGAAGGTTGTGTATTGTTGTTAACAGGCAACCAGCGATTATAGTCAGAACCATCAACCCAGGATTGAGCAGCTTCAATAACTAAAAAATGGTCGTCATGCATAGCAAAACCCTTTGAAAAAACTGCTGCAATTAATCTAAGTATTAAACCTGTTAAGATTAATAACCGTAAAGGATAATTTTGTTTATAGTATCTGATTTTATTAATAATATAATTTTTCATAAACTTAAGTTATTAGCAGAATCTATTGATTATAAATGTTTAGACGCAATCTACACCATAATAAATTATGGTGCTATTTTCAAAATAACTTCGCATAGATCACATATTGTAAAAGAGAAACATTTTAGCAGATTTTAAAGACAGTGGCGAATGAAAATGTATTATATTTAAGGCTAAAAATGCCTTTTTGAAAAGTAAAAGAATAATTAAATTTCTTTTTTGATAAAGTAATTATAAACTTACAAATTAAAGGAGCATCTTTATCACCAAGATAGCCTTTATAACCAGAAGCAGAAATATCTAAAGCTGTATTTTTGCTTTTCAACACCCCTCCCACTCCATAAAGCAAAGCGTCATTCTGCGGGTTATTATCAAGATTGGTCTGCCAGCAATAAAAGCCCAGCATAGAATAAGTTTTTAAAGATATGTCTTTAAGCGTATCTTTAAATAAAAACTTAGCAACCGAAAGGTCAAAGAAATAACCTGGAGCATCAGTAAAACGGGCAGAAGCCTGTTTGTTTCCCGAAGCGGTTCGCAAAGCTATTCGCAGTAATAGCTCAGGATATTGTTTCTTTTTAAGCAATTGAATAAGAGTAGCAATATAAATATCGCCGCTGGCAAAACCCTTTGCTTCTTTATCTCTAACAAAACGCAAATCTCTTGTAATAGTATCCATCTTATAATACTCAACAGGGACGCACCAACTTTCAACAGCAATTTTATTCCTAACAACGGGATAATAAAACTTACAAAACAAAGCCTTAGTGTTATCTCCTTTAGAGAAATGAAAATCGGTAGAAAGCTTAAGATAAGTTTCACTGCATAAAGAACCTTTCTCCATATCAGGCACGGGCAGTGCATTAGGTCCGAAATAGCCCGGAGAATATTTCAAATAACGAGTCCAGGAAGTAACCCCATCCCAGTTATGTTTATTATTCCACCAGGTAAAATCGGTTTGAGCAATTAAAATATTGGATAATAGACACTGAGCGAATAATATTAGAATTAAGCGCATTTGAATATTCACTCAAGAGTTAGTAATAGCAGCTTTGGGTTTCTTAAGCTTTACTATAAGCAGGATTATACCTGTAATAATAAAAGGAATACTAAGCAACTGTCCCATATTAAGAAACATATTTTTTTCAAAATCAACCTGAGGCTCTTTTAAAAATTCAACTAAGAAACGTACTGAAAATAATAAAATAAGAAATAACGCCGAAATCACACCCATATTGAGTTTTTTCCCTTTTTTAATAAAAAGAATATATAAAAACAGAAAAATAATAAGACAGGCAAGAGCTTCATATATCTGAATAGGATGTCTT
>JAGODS010000182.1 GCA_017998135.1 Bacteroidales bacterium | reverse complement strand
CTTTCATCTCGGATATGCCACGATGAGCCCATACATAGTAAGGTATGGCAGTGATAGTTTGCTTTTCGGTTTTAATATTTATACCGTCATTCAAAACTTTTAAAACGGGCGCTTCACCTGTGATAACGGTAATACCATTTAGAAGGGCAGGTTTAAAGGAGGCTGATAATTTTACATTGTCAGGCAGGATAATATTACTGATTTTGCCATAATTATCAACAGCTTCTAAACAGTAAACAATAGGTCCGCGTTCTAAAGCCACTTTGTTTATATCGGCTTTTATTTCGGGGTTAGCTTTAACTCTGCGTATGTTTAAAGGTAACTGTAGTTCTATATAATCTCCTTTTTTCCATTCCCCGGATAAAACGGCATATCCTTTAATTACTTTGTATTCTATAGCTTTACCGTTTATTTTAATATTAACTTTTTCTTCATTTGTATCTGAATAAGAATATAAATCCGAAGGGACAGGTTTGTTAATTGCCCAGCATGGAATGCGGATATGCAGCGAGAATTTGGTTTTTTTTACGGGATTTATATTTATTTTAATATTTCCTTCCCAGGGATAATTGCTTTCCTGGCTAAAGGTTACTTTGTTGTTATTTATTGTTAGCTCAGAACTGCTGTTAATAAATAGATTAATATAAACAGAGTTGTCTTTAAAAGCATAAATGTAGCCGGGCAATGAAGGAATTAGTCTGACAACATTCGTAGGACAGCAGGAACAATTAAACCAGGCTTGCCTTGAGCAGCTTCCGTGATTGAATTTATATTTGGCATCGCTTTCAAGTGGATTGGGATAGAAAAAAGATGTACCCTGCAAAGATATACCTGAAATAAGACCATTATAAAGACTTCGTTCCAGTACATCTATATATTTTGAATCGCCGTGGAGGAGGAACATTCTATGATTCCAGAGAACATTGGCAAGAGCAGCACAGGTTTCATTATAGGCTGTCAGATTGGGTAGTTCATAATTTTTGCCAAAACTCTCATCATCAGGAATAGCTCCTATACCGCCTGTGATATAAAGTTTTTTTAAAACAACATTATTCCAGATTCTGTCAATAGCGTTAATATAACTTGTATCTCCGGTCAGAGCAGCTACATCAGCCATCCCTGCATATAGATAAGCAGCTCTTACAGCGTGTCCTTCTGCTTCGGAGAGATAGACAACAGGGGTTTTATCCTGGAAATAACTGCCGTTTTCCCAGGATTTAGGACTATCGGCATTTTGAGGGTTATGTCCTCTCTCGTCAATAAAATATTTAGCAAGGTTTAGATATTTAATATCACCTGTAACCCTGTATAATTTAACTAATCCCATTTCAATAACCTGGTGTCCGGGAGCTACGTGTTTTTTGTCAGGACCAAAAGTGTTTTCAATAAGGTTGGCATTTTTAATAGCTATATCAAGCAGCGTCTTTTTACCGGTAGCCTGGTAGTGGGCGACAGCAGCTTCATAAAGCAAGCCTGCATTATAAAGTTCGTGGCTGCTGCCTCTTCTTTCGTTTATCCAGCGTTCTTTACCAGCCATACGATGAGTGTTTTGCGGGTCTATAGTCCTGTTAGTATATAAATAACCGTCAGGCTCTTGCGCTTTACCTATTAGATAAATTAAACTATCTAAGTATTTATCTAATTTCCGGTCAGGATAGCTGCTAAGAGAAAAACAGGCGCCTTCAATTACTTTGAATACGTCACTGTCGTCAAAAGGAAAAGCTGAGCTGAATTTCCCTTTTTTTAATTTGCCTGCTATGGCAAAGTTGTCAATTCTCCCTGTTTCTTCACATTTCTTAAAGCATAGAGGTAAAGTAGAATCGCGATTAACAATCATTCGCTTTGTCCAGAAATTATCGGATATTTTAACCTTAGTAAAAGCAATGCTTTTGATTGGATAATCTTTTTGAATTTGTGGAAATACTGAATTTAGGATGTTTAATGTTAGTAATAGTAAAAATATTTTTTTCATCAGATTATTTTAAATTTTGCGACAAAAATAATAATCTTTTATTACAGGATATATGAAGAAAATTATTTTTTCTATATTTGCAGGATTTATAATTTTAAGATACTTATGAAAATAAACACAGTATTGCTAATAATTAGCTTAGTTATTTTAATTACTTGTAAACCTAAAAATGAAAAAGATATGCAAACAGTAAAAAAAGCTACAATAACAAAGGAGAGTTTTGGAAAAACCGATTCAGGTCAGGAGGTATATCTCTGGACTATTGAAAATAAAAAGGGTATAAAAATGAAAGTTAGCAATTATGGAGGAATTATTACAGAGCTTTATACACCTGATAAAAGTGGTAAATTTGAAGATATAGTGCTTGGCTATAACAGGCTTAATGATTATATTAAAGAAACTCCGTATTTTGGCGCTTTAATAGGGCGTTATGCTAACAGGATAGCTAAAGGTCAGTTTAAACTTGACGGAAAAAAGTATCTGCTTAAACAGAATAATAATGGTAATCACCTTCACGGAGGGCTGAAAGGTTTTGATAAAGTTGTTTGGAAAGCTGAAGAAATAAATGATCCTAATAAAACCGGTTTAAAACTTAAATATTTGAGTAAAGATGGTGAGGAAGGTTATCCCGGTAATCTAAATGTAACTGTTGAATATATACTTGATGATAACAACCAATTGGTTATTAATTATAATGCCACAACAGATAAAGCCACACCTGTCAATCTTACTCATCACAGTTATTTTAATCTTACCGGCTCTGCTAAGGCTGATGTGTTAGGTCATAAAGTGATTATTAATGCTGATAGATATACAGTAGTTGATAAAAATCTAATTCCTACGGGAGTGTTGGCAAAAACTGCAGGAACAGCATTTGATTTTACAGAATTTCATACTATAGGTGAAAGAATAGCAGAGGTTGACGGGGGTTATGACCATAATTTTGTGCTTAATACCAATACAGACAAACTTAGTCTGGCAGCTAAGGTGATAGAGCCTGTAAGTGGCAGAACTTTGGAGGTTTATACTACTGAACCGGGTTTACAGTTTTATTCAGGTAATTTTCTTGATGGCAGTATAACGGGCAAGAATGATATAAAATATAATAAACATTATGGTTTTTGTATGGAGACGCAACATTTTCCCGATTCTCCTAACCATCCTAAATTTCCTGCTGTTATTTTAAAACCTGGAGATGTTTATAAGCATACCTGCATTTATAAATTCAGTGTTGAATAATCGGAAGTATTTTTAATACAAGACTTTATTGCAAAGGCGCCAGGACGCAAATAATTAATTGATAAAACAATGAGTTCGCTCTAAAAATATAATATTCGCTTAACCCTAACAGGTTTTTAAATTGAAAGTTTTGCTTAAAAAAATATGATTTTTCAGACTTATAACATAAATATTGGGCTAAAGCCCGATTGTTAAGGTTTAATATGAACCACCTAAAGGTCGTGGCTATTGAGGTCAGGGGCTATTTAGGTCGTGGCTATTTAGGTCAGGGGCTATTTAGGTCGTGGCTATTGAGGCTAGGGGCTATTTAGGTCAGGGGCTATTGAAAATATTAATTTATAACACATTGATAAAATTAATCAGATTATAAAAAAGAAGAAAATGTTAGAAAAACTATTAAAGGAATTTTCATCGCATTATGGAGATAATAAAGAAGTAAGAGCATATTTTGCTCCTGGCAGGGTTAATCTAATTGGCGAACACACTGATTATAACGGCGGATGGGTCTTACCTGCTGCTTTAAATCTGGGGACTTATCTTCTTTGTCGCAAAACAAATGATAGTTCGTTTAAGTTTATTTCAGCAAATTTTGATGAAAAAGCCAGGTTTAGTATTGAAATTATTACTCAGAAACAAAAGCCGGGTTGGGTTAATTATCCTTTAGGAGTGATTAATCAATTAATAGATAAAGGTTTAAAGCCTTGCGGAATGGAATTTTATTTTTATGGAGATATTCCCGGCGGTGCAGGTTTGTCGTCTTCGGCTTCTATTGAGATGGTTACTGCTGTCGCTTTAAATGATTTGTTTAAAATAGGTTTAAATAAAGTAGAATTGGCTTTACTGTCGCAGAAAGCGGAGAATAGATTTGTCGGAGTTAATTGCGGAATAATGGACCAATTCGCTTCAGCAATGGGTGTTAAAGATGCTGCTATACTCTTGAATTGTCAGAACTTAGATTATGAAATAGTTCCATTTATTACAGGCGATTATAAGCTGATAATAGCTAATACAAATAAAACAAGGAAATTGTCAGATTCCAAATATAATGAAAGAAGAAGCGAGTGTGAAAAAGCAGTTGCTTATATCTCCTGTCAAAAGCCTATCAAACAGCTTTGTGAATTGGATATGGACAGTTTTAATTCTTTAAAAGAGTATATTCCTGAAGAAATTATTAAAAAAAGGGCTAAGCACGTTGTAACCGAAAATCAGAGAGTAATTGAAGCTGTTAAAGTTTTAAAACAGAAGAATATTCTGGCTTTTGGCCAATTTATGTATGCGTCTCACGAGTCTTTGCGTTATGATTATGAGGTTACGGGAGTTGAGCTTGATTCTTTAGTTGACGAGGCAAAAAAGATAGATGGTGTTATCGGCTCACGAATGACAGGGGCTGGTTTCGGGGGTTGTACTATTAGTCTTGTTCATAAAGATAGGATTGAAGAATTTTGCAAAGTTGTTGGCAGGAATTATAAAGAAAAAACAGGTTTGACTGCAAGTTTTTATATAGCAGAAATAGGGGAGGGAGCGGGATTAATGATGAATGATAAATGATAAATGATGAATGATAAATGATTAATGATAAATGATGAATGATTAATGATAAATGATGAATGATAAATGATAAATGATGAATGATAAATGATGAATGATAAATTATGAATTTTAAATTAGCTGTGAATGGGAGAACTATAACAAATCAAAATTATACCGCCAAAGCGCGAAGACGTAAAGAATTATAATTGAAAATCAATATTTTATTGAATTTTATATTTTGGGAGTGGACTTATTTATTAACAATTTTAATATATATATTATGAGAATTAACAAGTTTTTAGTTGTTTTAATGCTGCCGTTTGTTATAAGCAGTTGCAGCAAAAAGGAAGAAAATAAAATTTGGAGCAAAGAAAAGGCTCAAAATTGGTATGAGCAGCAGAAATGGATAACCGGTGCTAATTTTACACCTGCATCAGCTATCAACCAATTAGAAATGTGGCAGGCTGAAACCTTTGACCCTGCTTCTATTGATAAAGAATTAGCATTAGCTGAGAGTATAGGTTTTAATACAATGAGGGTGTTTTTGCATAATCTTGTATGGGC
>JAGODS010000181.1 GCA_017998135.1 Bacteroidales bacterium | reverse complement strand
AATTCTGAGATTTTTTTATAATTTATAGCATTTTGAAGAGAATCATTTATTTCAGCATATTTTTTATAATAATTGAAAACCTGTTTATAGTCTTCTTTAATAATAAATAAATCGCAATATATTTTGTAAGCTTCTTTGAGCAGGATTTTTGAATTAATCTTTTTTTCAATAATAATGGCGCTATCAAGATACAATCCCACAGGTGCGTAATTTTTTTGTTTTAAAGAAATGAGAGCTATATTATTATATGTATTGGCGATACCGTATTGTTCTCCGGTTTTTTTATTAATTGTAAGAGCTTTAAAACAAAAATTTAAAGCTTTAGCGTAGTCATACTTTTTTAACCAGGCAAGTCCTATATTATTGTAAACTGTTGCTATTCCGCTACGATTGTTTAGTAAAATGAAAATATTTAAAGCCTCATTATAATATTTCAGAGCTTTATTATAATTGTGCCATTCATCATAAACTGAGCCTAAATTATTAGTAATATCAGCTTTTAAATTCATAGATTTAGATTTATCAATGTTATTAAGAGCTTTATTAAAAAATTCATAAGCTTTAACATAATTATTAAGATAAAAGTAAATAACACCTATATTATTGAGCGTAGTAGCAATATTTTTTTTGTGTTTAAGTTCCTCAAAAATATTTAAAGCTTTCAAATAACATTTTAAAGAATAATTATAATCATCAATAAAACTATAAGCAGTACCGAGAAAGTCATAAGCTTCCCCAATGTCTAAAGGGGAACCGTTGCGTAAAGAGAGTTCGAGATAATTACGGGCAAATAAAAACCCATTTTTCATATCACCTGTTTTTAAATATACATCAGAAAGCTCTTTATATATTCTTAGTTTTAATTTCCATTCTTCGCTGTTTTTTATAACATTTATAGCTTTATTAAAATTCACTATTGCTTTACTGTTACTGTCAATAGTTTTATAAGTTTTACCAATATTAATAAGGGCGAAAGCCTGGTTGTAAATATCCTGTTTTTGTTCTGCAACTGCAAGAGCTTCAGAGCTGTATTTCATTGCTTTATCAGGAGAGGTTTGATAAAGTTCCTCTGCAAGCAGGTTTTTAATTATATATATTTTTTCTTCCTTATTATTTTGTAAGATTTTTTCAAGGCTGTCTATACGTTTAGTGTTTTGAGCATACCCAAAGCCAATGTAGGAAAGGAAAATAGTTAGGAAATAATATTTAATTTTCATTGTGTTTTTCGTATGACAAATTATACGTAATCATTAAAAATAAGTTAACATAATTGATTTAATTTTTCGCAAATTTCAAGAACCTGTGGTATTAGAAGATGTTTATCATCATTAATAATTACATAATCAGAATTTTTGATTTTATATGCTTCGTCTAACTGGTTGTTAATTCTGATATTGATTTGATGAACAGATATTTTATCTCTTAAAACTAATCTTTTTATTCTTAAATCTTTAGGACAGGAAACAGTAATAATTTTATCAAAAAGAGAGTTAAAATTATTTTCAAAAATAATAGCTGCATCCATAATAATAAAATTGTTTTCTTTCGTATCCTTTACTATTAATTCCTGAGCTTTTGCCCATTTTTTAAAGTCATCAATTAACAGTGGGTGAATAATAGAATTAAGTTTTTTAAGCTCTTCTTTGCTGTTAAAAACAATATCAGCAAGTAATTTAAGATTAATAGCGTTACCTGATAATAATTTATTCCCAAAGTTACGGACTATAATTTCTTTAATAGCAGGATTATAATAGAATTTTTTAGCATTTTCATCTGCATTATAAACAGAACAATCTAAAAGAGAAAATATTTGAGCTACCAACGTTTTACCGCTACCTATATTTCCGGTTAGTCCTATTTTAAGCATAAAAAAATTAATTGAAATTTAACATTATTCAAAGGTAAAGGAAAGCATAAAAATCTTGGAATTGAGTTTTTTAATAGGGTCAGTATAAACATTGTTTTCACGTTTAAGTAAATCTTTTAGCCCATAAACCATTTTCAATTCCGTACCAAGTTTAAAATAAACAAGGTAAAAATCCATTCCTACACCAACTTCATAAGCATAGTCATTTCTTTTTAGTTTTATAACAACCTCGCCATCTTCTTCTTTTTGTTTAGCCTGTGAAGCCATATCAATACTATATTTAACACCGCCCATAATATATACCAGGGCATTATTATTAAATCTCATAGATTTAACTCTCAGGCTAAAAGGAAACTCAAGAAAGGTAGATTCTATTTTCTTAATTTGTAAAGATTTGGTTTTACCTTTGTTTATAATAGTATAATGCAATTGCCTGTCGCCAAAAGAAAGAGTAGGAATAAAACGAAGGTCTGCATAATCCCAGCCTAAACGGAGATTAGATACTATTCCTATTGTGAAACCTTCCTGTGGTTTTGATTCTATTATGCAAAGCGAATCATACTGACGAAAATCATCTACATATTTAATAACAAAATTCATACTGTTCACGCCAAGAGTAAACCCGAAATGATAAGGTTTACTGTCATAATCAGGCAGATTAGGCGGTAAACGATAGTTTTGCGAAAATGCAGGTGTGTTAAATATAGAATAATAAGTAATAATTAAAAGGATAATTATTACAGAATTAAAAGAAAAACGCATAAATTGTTAATGATTAAAATGCGTAATAAAAAAGCTCAAATTGTGCTTTTTTATTGCTTTTGCCGGTTATTAACAGATTGTAAAACGCTATATTAATCAATTTATTATAAAATTTGAATGTCTGTAATAAAACTAAAATATAGCTATATGTTTTTGAATGAATTAATTTCAAATTTCAGTTTTTCTTTATTAACAGGAACAACCCCCACTTGTTCGCATACCAACCCACCGGCAAGATTAGAAATTAAACCTATAGAAAATAAATCAAGACCTGCTGCAAGACAAACCGTAGCGACACTGATAACAGTATCGCCTGCACCGGAAACATCAGCAATATTTCTTTTTTCTCCTTTTATATGATAGAATTGGTGTTGTTTATCTTTTTTACTGATTATTAAACCTTCAGAAGAAAGGGTTAATAATAATATATCAATATTTCTTGTTTTATGTAAATTTAGCAGAGTTTCTTTAAGTTCTTTCTGGTTTTTTATATCAAGTTTGATATTTAAACCTTCTTTAAATTCTTTCAGATTAGGTTTGAAAAGAGTTACATTTTTATAACATAAAAAATTGTGTTTTTTGGGGTCAACCGTAACAGGGATGTTGAGACTTTTAGTTTTTTTGATAACAGTATTGATTAGATGAGGATTGATAACACCTTTATCATAATCCTGGAAAATCACAGCAGCTATATTTTTTTTAGAAATAATATTAAGTATTTTATTAAGTAGTTTAGTTGAATCTGTTTTATCAAGTGGCTTATCAATTTCTTCATCAACTCTTAATAACTGGGTATTATTTCCGATAACCCTGAATTTAACAGTAGTAATTCTTTTTTTACTTAAAATAATGCCAGTTTTTTCCATTCCTGCTTTATTAAGTAAATCAATTAAGTCTTCTGCTTTCTGGTCATTTCCTATAACCGAACAAATAATAGGATTGGCACCAAGCGCTTTTATATTAATAGCTACATTACCTGCCCCGCCGAGTCTGTTTTCTCTTTGAGTAACAGCAACAATAGGAACTGGTGCTTCAGGCGATATTCTTTCTACCTTACCCCAGATATAAGAGTCTATCATTATATCTCCAATGATAAGGATATTCATTTTATTAAACTTATCAAAACTAATATCGGTTTCTTTTTTGCTTAGCATATTTAATACAATTGGGTTGCAAAAATAATAATTTAATTAAGCTTTAAATTTACAAATATCCTGACTTTTAAGCTGGATAATTTCTAATAGGGTATTGTAATATAGAAAATGGAGCCATTATTAATTTCCGAATCGACCCTTAATGAGCCGTTTAACATATTTGTATAAGCATTTACAAGAGCCAAGCCTATTCCAGTACCCCCGTATTCTCTGGTATATGAATTATCAACTTGCAGGAAACGTTTGAATATTTTATCCTGATGCTCAGGTGCTATTCCAATACCTGTATCTGATACATAAAATTCAATTTGTCTGTTGGTTCTGCTAACTTTATATCCAAATTCAACTTTACCTTCTTTAGTGAATTTTATTGCATTGTCTATCAGGTTATCAAGCATAGAATATATTTTCATACTATCAGACTCAATTTCAAAATTCTCTTCTTCTTTTTTATTAAATACTAAATTTACTTTGTTGCGGACTATTTTCTCATTAGATAAGAATTTTTTTCTTAAATCATTAAGCAAGTAATAAAGTGAAACCGTTTCTTTGGTAAGATGAGCTTCTCCTGAATCAATTTTAGCAAGCTCAAGGATATCTGACATAAGTTTAAGCAGGTATTCGCAATTAGTAACGATAATATCAACATATTCGTTGGTTTCGTCAGAGTTTTCAGCAGTTTTTAATAGTTGAGAAAACCCGATAATAGCATTCATCGGAGTTCTTATTTCGTGAGAAATATTTACAATGAAAGCAGATTTTAATTTATCAGATTCTTCGGCTTTGAAAATACCTTTTTTTAACTGGCTTTCAGCCCACTTGTTGTGAATTATCATAGAAGCCTGCTGAACTAAAATTTCAATAATTAGTTTATGTTCCTGTTTAATTTCATTTTTACTTAAGATTGTTATGCCTCCATAAATATTATCTCCATAAACAAAGCCCATTGCATAAGTATATTTTATACCTGCTAATTTTTCAGCAGTTCTACAAAGTGTTTTAGGTATTTTTTTATTGAGTATTATATAAATACCTTCTGAAATAAATTGTAGTTTTTCAGACATAAATAAATCAAGGTCTTTTTTATCAACATCATTTATTGAAAAAGACATATCAAGAGGATTATGACCCAGTGTGGTTTTTATTATATTTATAATTTTTTCAAAGCCAAATATTTTATCAACCTTAGCAAATTCTCTTTTATCGTCGCAGGTCGAAATAGCCACATAAGCTTTATCAAGCAGATTGTATATTTTTTCTCCTATAATACTATTTATTTCAGTTATAGAATTGGATTTTTTTAAAATAATGCTCGTATTCTGTATTAATTCAAGATATTTATATTGTATATTTTCAAATATTTTCATAAAATAAAAATAGGGGAGACAGCTATATTTCCCTGATAAGTATGATTTAAAATATTAAATAAGTTCTTTTATTTTATTATTATACGAAAAACAATTAAAAAAGTTAGAGGTGTATAAAAATTATTTTGTTCATTTTATAGGTTCAGAACTCCTGACTTAGACGCAGATTAACCTGACGCGATTTTATATAATAACCTGAGAGTTGTACCTGGATAAAATGTTTCAGTTTCATTTAATAGTTGACACAATTTTTTAGCAGCTTTGTTAT
>JAGODS010000180.1 GCA_017998135.1 Bacteroidales bacterium | reverse complement strand
GTATCTGCAAGAGAGGCTTTATATGAGCCGCCTGCAGCATTTTTATGTCCACCGCCATTAAAATATTTGGCAGCAAAATCATTGACAGGATTATCGCCTTTAGACCGGAAAGATATCTTAATCTCATTTCCAAGTTCCATAAATAAAGCAGAATAAATAATATTTTTAATAGAAATAGGATAATTGACAAAGTCTTCGGTATCGCCGGTCTGATAATTAAATTTTTTTAAATCATCTTTAGAAAGGGCAATATAAGCTGTTTTATAATCGGGAAGCACAGTCAGTGCGTCAGATAAACAATAACCAAGTAACCTGAGACGATTTTCGGAAAATGTATCATAAATAAGATTATGTATTTGTTGGGGATTAATTTTATACTTTAAAAGTTCGGCAGTTATCCTGTAAGTTTCAGCATTATTAGAAGAATAACTAAAAGAGCCTGTATCCGTTATAATTCCTACATATAAACATTCAGAAATGTCTTTATCAATTTTATTTTCCTGCCCTGACTCTTTGATAAAATTATAAATCATTTCGGCAGTAGATGACACATTTGTATCAGAATAAATAAAATCAGAGAAATTACCGGGATTAGGATGGTGGTCAATTAAAATTTTAATTGCATTAGATTTTTGATATTCATCGGAGAATTTATTCATTCTGTCAATAGAATTAAAATCAACACAGAAAATAAAATCAGCTTTAGAAATTATTTCTTTACATAAATCAAAATGCTTACTTCCAAAAATAATTTTATCTGCAGAAGGTAACCAGGATAAAAAATTAGGAATGCCATTGGGTATAATGACATTTACCTTATGATTTGATTGTTTAAAAAAATTAAATAACGCCAAAGCTGAACCAACGGCGTCTCCGTCCGGATTAATATGAGTTATAATAGCTATGTTGCTGGTTAAAGCCAGTTTAGAGACTAAAAAAGGGTAATCGATTGTTTTCAATATTAAAAAAATTTATGAGTGCAAAAGTAGGAATTTTATGTAAATATTTTTTGTTTCAAAAAAATATATAATTTTGCAACCCGATTTTAAATCTGAATATTAATTAATTTTAAACAAAACAATAGTAATAAAATAACATTTATGGTAGTTGATGAACAAAAAAACGAATTTGATGAAAATCAAATGACAAATGAAACAGAACAAACACAAAACAATGCTTCAGAATCTAAGGCTGAAGAACCTGTATCTTCTCCTGAAAAAACTGTATTTCCTGCTGATAAAATAGAAGATGATTTTGACTGGGAAAGCTTATCTGAAGAGCAGATAAATTATAGCGAAAAATCGAGGAAAAAATATGAAAAGATGTATGAAGATACACTTAATATTATTGTAGAAAAAGAACTTATTAACGGAACAATAGTAGCCAAAAACAACCGAGAAGTTATAGTGAACATCGGCTATAAATCAGATGGAGTAATTCCTATATCAGAATTTAAAGATTTACCTGAGATTAAAATCGGGGACCAGATAGAAGTTTTTATTGAATCGCAGGAAGATTTAACCGGACAACTTATCTTATCCCACAAAAAAGCAAAAGCACTAAAATCCTGGGAAAAAGTAAATGATGCTTTGGAACAGGGAACTATCATAAATGGCTATGTAAAATGCAGAACTAAAGGTGGTCTTATAATTGAAATATTCGGAATAGAAGCCTTCCTACCCGGCTCACAAATAGATATAAAACCAATCAGAGATTATGATATTTATGTAGGAAAAACTCTTGAATTAAAAGTTGTTAAAATAAATAATGAATACAAAAATGTAGTTGTTTCTCATAAAGCGCTAATAGAAGCCGAATTAGAACAACAGAAAGCAGAAATAATCTCCAGACTTGAAAAAGGACAGGTTCTTGAAGGAACAGTTAAAAATATTACTTCTTACGGAGTATTCATCGATTTAGGCGGTATAGACGGCTTAGTACATATAACAGATTTAACCTGGGGCAGAATTACTCATCCTGAAGAAGTAGTTAAATTGGACGAAAAACTTAAAGTGGTTATACTTGATTTTGATGAAAATATGAAACGTATCGCTTTAGGTTTAAAACAACTTACACCTCATCCCTGGGATGCACTTGACCCTGAATTAAAAGTAGGTGATAAAACAAAAGGCAAAGTAGTAGTTATAGCAGATTACGGAGCATTCATTGAAATAGTACCTGGTGTAGAAGGTTTAATCCATGTTTCAGAAATGTCCTGGTCGCAGCATTTAAGAAGTGCACAGGACTTCCTAAAAATCAATGATGAAGTTGAAGCAGTTATTTTAACTCTTGATCGCGAAGGCAGAAAAATGTCACTTGGAATGAAACAACTCATACCTGACCCCTGGACAAATATAGTAGAAAAATACCCTGTTAATTCAAAACATAAAGCAAAAGTCAGAAACTTTACAGCTTTCGGTATATTTGTTGAACTTGAAGAAGGAGTTGATGGATTAATTCATATTTCCGATTTATCCTGGTCAAAGAAAATAAAACATCCTGCCGAATTTACAAAAATTAATGAAGAGCTTGATGTTATTGTACTTGATATAGATTCAAGCAATCGCAGACTAAGCTTAGGTCATAAACAATTAGAAGAAAATCCCTGGGAAGTTTTTGAAACTATATTCACTCTTGATTCAGTTCACAGAGGCACAATAACACAAATAGTTGATAAAGGTGCTATCGTTAACCTTGAATACGGAGTAGAAGGTTTTGTTCCACAACGACATTTGATTAAAGAAAATAAAATGAGCGCTATCGTAGATGAAACACTGGATTTTAAAGTAATTGAATTTTCAAAAGAAAATAAGAAAATAATACTTTCTCATTCAAAAATTCATCTTGATGAACAAGCTTCTAAAAAATCACAGCAGGAAAATACAAAAAGAGAAGATGATAAAGGAACTAAGAAAGCTTTGAAAAAAGTAAAAGACAATATAGAAAAATCTACCTTAGGCGACCTCGGTATTCTTGGCGACCTCAAAACTGACCTTGAAAATAAAGAAAGAGCTAAAGCAAAACAGAAGAAAACTAAAACTGAAGAAAAACATGTTGAAACAAAAGAACCCGAAGCAATAGCTCCTGAAACGAAAGAACCTGAAGCAATAGCTCCTGAAACAAAAGAACCTGAAGCAAAGATAGAACCTACCGCAGAAGAAGAAAAAAATAAACCAGAAAATCAGGAATAAAACTAATTAATATTAATTATTAATTATTTAACATTTTCATTAACCCCACTCGAATAAACTCATTAAAAGAGTGTTTGAGCGGGGTTAATAATTTCATATTGCAAATTATTTAATATTTTATTTATATGAACACAAAAAATAAAGGATTTTCAACAAAACTAATTCATAGCGGGGGACATAAAGATCAATTAGGTAGTGCAGTTACACCAATCTATCAGACATCTACATTCACCTTTGCATCAGCCGAGAATGGCGCTCAATGCTTTGCAGGCGAATCAGACGGTTATATCTATACACGTATAGGTAATCCAACAATTACAGATTTGGAAAAAACCGTAGCTGAATTGGAAAACGGTTTTGGCGGCATAGCAACTTCGTCAGGAATGGGTGCAGTTACAACAGTTTACTTAGCATTTCTTTCAGCAGGCTCACATATCGTAAGCCACGATGCAATATACGGACCTGCCCGCGGGGTAATGGAAACATATCTGAGCAAATTCGGAATAGAATACACATATCTTGATGCTTCAGATATTAATAATGTTATCAAGGCTATTCGCCCTAATACAAAGATGATATATATAGAAACGCCTGCAAATCCGACAATGGATATAATAGATATAAAAGCTGTTGCTGATTTGGCTCATTCCAAAGGTATCCCACTTATAGTTGATAATACTTTTTGCAGTCCCTACTTACAAAAACCTATTGATTTAGGTGCAGATGTTGTTATTCATTCTATGACCAAATTTATCAATGGTCACGCAGATATAGTCGGCGGGATAATTGTTGCAAAAAATCAGGAATTATATAAATTGATAAGACCGGTAATGGTAAATATGGGCTGTAATATAGACCCGCATCAGGCATTCCTTGCACGTCGCGGATTAAAAACCTTAGCAATACGAATAGATAGGGCTCAGGAAAATGCAATAAAAATAGCAGAATATCTTGAAAAACATCCCAAAGTTGAATGGGTAAAATTCCCTTCTTTAAAAAGTCATCCTCAGTTTGAACTTGCAAAACAACAACAAAGCGGACCTGGTGCAATGCTAAGTATAGAACTTAAAGGAGGTATTGAAGCAGGCAAAAAACTATTAAATAATGTACATACTTTCCTTTTGGCAGTTTCTCTTGGCGGCGTTGAATCGCTCATTCAGCATCCTGCTTCAATGACACATTCTAAAGTAAGCAAAGAAAATAAATTAAAAGCAGGTATTACAGACGGACTTGTTAGAATTTCTGTAGGAATAGAAAATGTAGAAGATTTAATTTCAGATTTAGAACAAGCCTTAAAGAATTGTTGAGTTAATAAGTTAAATCCTGCAAACAAATATTTTTTCTCCTTTTAATTAAAAAAATATATGTCAAAGGTTCTTTTTATAGATACAACAGATTCTGTTCTAAAAACAGAACTTGAAAATGCAGGTTTTGAATGCGCTTATTTCGCAGACTGGAATATTGAGGACTATATCAAAAACATAAATGAATATACAGGTATAATAATACGAAGTAAATTCAGATTAGATAAAGAAATCTTAGACAAAGCAATAAAACTTAAATTCATTGGACGTGTTGGCTCAGGTTTAGAAAATATAGATTTGACTTATGCAACTAAAAAAGGGATAAGATGTTTTAATTCTCCTGAAGGCAACCGGGACGCAGTTGGGGAACACACAATAGGGCTGCTGCTATCGCTTCTCAATAAAATAAATATAGCAAACAGACAGGTTAAACAAGCTTTATGGCTGCGTGAAGAAAACAGGGGACTTGAAATAAAAGGCAAAACAATAGCTATAATAGGTTATGGCAATATGGGCAGCGCTTTTGCCGAAAAAATCAGAGCTTTCGGAGCTGAGATAATCGCTTATGACAAATATAAAAAAGACTATGCACCTGCTTATGTAATTGAAACAGATTTAAAAACTATCTTTTTAAATGCTGATATACTAAGTTTGCACGTACCGCTTACACCTGAAACCCATTATTTGGTAAACAATGAATTTATTAATAATTTCAGTAAAAATATTTACCTTATCAACACCTCGCGAGGTTCAGTTGTCAAAACATCAGACCTTGTTAAAGGATTAGAAAGCGGAAAAATCATTGGAGCAGCGCTTGATGTGCTGGAGTATGAAGATATCTCTTTTGAGAAAATGAACTTTGCTAAGTTGCCTGCTGATTTTGATTACCTCGTTAAAGCGGACAATGTAATATTAACACCTCATATAGCAG
>JAGODS010000179.1 GCA_017998135.1 Bacteroidales bacterium | reverse complement strand
AAAGATGAAACTCAGACTATAGACTGCCAAAACGCCGAGATAGGCTGAACCTACTCCAAAATAAGCGTATATTAAGCCTCCTATTGCAGGTCCCGATACTGCTGCAATATGCCAGATAAGACTGTTCCACGTTGATGAATTGGGATATAGTTCTTTAGGTACTAATTGGGCAAGTAAGCCCATTATTGACGGATAAATCATTCCTCTTGATAAACCTACAAATATCATTACTATAAATATAGGCATTGCGCCGTAACTTTTAAATATGCTGTCAATGAAAAAATTAAATATACAGAAGGCGGCTGAACATAAAATAAGCAGGATATTTGTTAGTAAAATAACTGTTTTTCTTTTTGCTACATCTGCCAGATGACCTGCGTATAAAGCTATGGTTAAAAAAGGAATTGCTTCTGCCAGACCTACTAAGCCCAATGATAATGGGTCTTTGGTTAATTCGTAAACCTGCCATCCTACCACTATGGATTGCATTTGTGTTGCAAAGGTCAGTAAAAAACGTCCGCTTATAAAACTCCTGAAATCTTTTATTTTTAGGGCTGCATAAGCATCCATACGGTTATTTTTTGTAAACCCTTATCTTTAAAAAAATAAGGGTTTGAATGTATTAATCTATAGATTTAATGATTATGGAATGAAATATTCAAAAAGATAAAATATTTCTTTTTCGTAAAACCCGCTAAAGAATACTTCGGAAAGAATTTTCTTGCAGGCTTTGTGATAACTTTAAGTACTCAGCGATAACTATTGTATATTTCATAAGTATATATTAATTTGTATATTGATCAGGGTTAAATAAAATTTTGCAGGTTTAAGTTTTTGTTATTTGTTTTCGCTTTTTTTATTAGGAAATACAAAAGTCAGACCTATAGCGAGAACTTCTTTAAATTGAGTTCTTGGGGCTGTTGCTACCTGAGTTTTCTTACCATTTTCTTCTTTATAAATAGGTATTTTTGTGTCGTCATCATAAATAAGAGTTGTCATTATGCTGGTGCTTATGTATTTGTTTACTTTAAAGGAAACAATAACATCCCAGAAAATATCTATATTTTGTGGGTTTTTTAAATAATTGGTAAAGAAATCGGCTTTAGTTGAAAAATTTATATTTTCAATTATATTTTTTTTATATTTAACCGAAACGAAAGCGCCAAATTCATATCTTATTTTTTTCCCATCAACTGTTTTAATACCATTTTTATATTCAGCTTTTTCAACTCCATAAGCACCACCGTCTGCAAGTTTTTGGTCGCTGACGAAAGTCGTTTTTCCTGTTAGTGCTGATACAAATAGTGAAAAATCGTCGTTTGGTTTGTAGTCAAGCCCTGTTGAATAAATTAGGTATCCTGGTGCCATAAAATTGGAAGTAACGATGCTATCATTTGGATAATTATAGCCTTTGTCAAACTGACTTTTGAAATTGATTAATGCAGATATAAAAGTGCTTTTGGCTGTTTTATGTCCATATTTGGAGGTAAAGTCAATTCTATCGTCATTTTTCATAAAGTCGTATTGTTCGCTTTTCATAAAACCATAACCTAAATCCAGATTATTATCCCAGGATGCTCTGTCTTTACTGTAATTGGCAAAGGTCTTTAAGAAGACAGAAGCAGCGATACTGTTTTCTCCCCCCGCTGCCCAATTGCTTAGGCTCACCTGATTTAAGTTGAAGGCACTGACAGCTCCTTTTGTCCATCTTTTGGTTGTATCTTTTTCTTCCGAATATAAATTCCCATAGACAGTTACAAATATAAATAAAAAAATTAGCTGTTTCATTTTTTTAATAGATCTCTTATTTCTGTTAATAAAGTTTCTGATTTGCTTGGTTCAGGTTCAGGTGCCTTAGCCGTAACTGTTTCTTCTTTTCGTTTCATTCGCATCATCGCTTTTATGACTACAAACAAAGCAAAAGCTATGATTGTAAAATCTATAAGGCTTTGAACAAAATTTCCTAAATTAAGAGTTACTGCTTCTTTACCTTCTTCTGCTGCCTTTAAGATTAGTTTGATGTCTGTAAAGTTTATGCCACCAATCAACAATCCTATAGGTGGCATTAAAATATCGCTAACTAAGGAACTTACTATTTTTCCAAAAGCTGCTCCAATGACAATACCTATTGCCAAATCTACAATATTGCCTCTTAAGGCAAATTGTTTAAAATCTTTAATAAAAGTATTCTTCATAAAATTTAAAGTTTAAAATTTTGCTACAAAACTATATTATTTTTTTTAATTATTACTATTTTTTTATTAACATTAAAAAAATATTCGCATTTTTGCAAACTTATTTATGGTTCCGTAGTTCAATGGATAGAATATCAGATTCCGGTTCTGACGGTTGAGGGTTCGAATCCCTCCGGAACCACTTAATTCAGCTCTGATGATTTGTGAATAATTAAGTATAGAACTTCTATACCTTTTGGGATAAAATGATTGTAAGGATTTTATCCACTCTTCTGAATCATAGAATATTAGGTGTGAATTACATCAGCTTCTAATACCTTCCAGTTATAATTTATGAGATTACTATAAAAGTCTAAAATTATTTAATATTTTTTTAAATTCTTTGATTATCAATAGCTCCTACCTTTAGATAGGAGTAGATAGTTTACTCACTTTTTAGTTACCTCATTTATATATTTTTTAGTTTTGGAAGCAAACTAATTTCTGTCAATAGGTGCTTTTTTTATAGCACCGGTTGGACAATATCTGGTGCATTTTCCACAGTCAGTGCATTTCTTTATATCTATTAAAGGCAATCCATACCCGTCCTGCATTATTGCTCCTGCTGGACATACGTTTATTATAGGACAAGGATGATTCTGCGGGCATAAGCTCTTACTTATTGTGTATGACATATTCTATATTATATTTTGTTAATTTGTTGTAAAAGAAAATTTTTTGTTTTGATTCCTACATAACGCTCAACCTCTTTGCCATTATTGAAAAGTATTAAGGTAGGAATACTTTTAACTTTATATTTTTTGGCAAGATGTTCGTGTTTTTCAATATCAACTTTACCAATATGTTTATTACCATTTAATTGGGATGATACTTCGTTTAAAACAGGCGACATAATACGGCAGGGTCCACACCAGCTCGCCCAAAAATCAACCAATACTATCCTGTTTTTAGTTAAAGTCTGAAAATTGTTGTTTGTTAGGGTTATTATTTTATTATGGTCTGCTACTAAGGGGATTTTTTTCATTTTAGCTCTTGATACCAGAACTAAAACTGTAAAAATAACTAATATTATTCCTGTAACAATTAATGCTGTTTGCATATCAATTTTTTATTATTAGGTTTATAAAAATAAAATTATTAAAAAGACTTAACAGCGTTTTAAACCTGTTAAGTCTTGGTAAAAAAACAATTAGATTACTTCTTTTTCAGATGATTTTTCTTTCAAAAGAACTTCATTAATTATTTTAACGAATGATTCCTTTGGCAAAGCTCCCATAGCCATTTGCGGCTGTTCATCAATTGGCACAAAAAGCAAAGATGGAATGCTTCTAATACCAAAGATAGAAGCGAGTTCCTTTTGGTCTTCAGTATCTACTTTGTAAATGTCTATCTTACCTTTATAGGTTTCGGAAAGTTCTTCCAAAACAGGTGCAACCATTTTGCAGGGACCGCACCAGTCTGCATAAAAATCAATGATACAAGGCAGCTTGCCTTCAAATTTCCATTCTTTATTATCCTGATAATTAAAAACCTTTTCTTTAAAGGTTGTTATTGTTAAATGTTCCATTGCTTAAATATATTAATAGGTTAAAAATTTTAATTATTTATTATTTCAATTATTTAAAAGGTTCTCATTAATTGTATTTTTAAATGCTTCATAAGCTACTACGCCTTGTATAATTCTTGGCTTTCCATTTATAGGTATAAGAAGGAAAGTAGGGATGCTCTGTATGCCGAAATATTGCGCCAGGCTTTGCTCAGCATCTACATTCACCTTATAAACATTTACTTTGCCGTCATATTCGTTGGCAAGTTCTTCCATCACAGGTGACATCCTTTTGCAAGGTCCGCACCAGGAGGCGTAAAAATCTACTATTGCAGGTTTGTTACCTGCAAATTTCCAATCACTGTTCAAATCATAATTGAAAACTTTTTCTTTAAAAGTTTTTGTATCCAAATGCTTTACTTTATTATTTTGCCCTGAAGAACTACAACTTGAAAGCATCAGTGCAAGGCTTAAAACTGTTAAAATTAATATTCTGTTCATATACATAAATTATTTAAAATGTTATTAAAAAAGATTTTGCAAAATTATATCTTATTCCACTACTGGCAATGGTTTTTTGCCTCTGATACAACAATCAATAAATTGATATTCGCCAACTTTTTTATTGATTTTAATTATCTTTGCAATTTATAAAAATTATCAAAGATGATAACTATACCCGAAACAAATAAAGATTATATATGTGACATACAGGCGCCCTGCTTTCAGACGCTTTCGCCTCAAGAAATTAATTTTGTCAGTCAAAGTAAGACACAGGTACTCTTTCATAAAGGAGATAGCCTCACTAAACAAGGCGTTTTCGCTTCTTATATCTTATTTGTTATGTCCGGGTTAGCCAAACAATACATAGAAAACGATAATAATAAAAGTTTTAATCTCAGGATAATCAGGCAGGGAGAATTTGTTGGGTTATCTTCCGTATTCGCAAAAAATACATACTACTATTCATCAACAGCTTTAACAGAATGTCGAACCTTTTTAGTAGAAAAGGCTGCTATTGAAAAAGTAATTAAACAAAATGGCGATTTTGCTTTCAATATTATAAGACGATACTGTGAATTAAACACTACGTTATTCAATTCGCTGCAAAATATAATATTTAAACAAATGAACGGTCGCCTTGCTGATACACTACTTTACATAGACAGACTTAAAAACGAAACACAGGATATATTCCGTTTATTATCAAGAAAGGACCTGGCTGCTTTCTCAGGCATCTCAACCGAAAACGTTGTAAAACTCCTTAAAGGATTGGAAAAAGACAATATAATTATTCTTAAAGACAAAGATATTATTATAACTGACAAAAAAAGGTTAGAAAAAATAAGCAAAACAGGATAAATATTCTATTTATTTAGATTATCATAATATTATTAAATTTTCCCGTAAGAAATTAATCAAAATGTTTTTTGTTTGCATTATGAACTTAGGTGAAAATTTTACAATTGATTCTAATTCGTAATAAATATATATTTTTGCGGATAGAAAATATTAATTGAATTAAAAATAATTATAGTATTCAATGGAGATTAAAGAAGATTTTAAGAAAAAACTAAAGGAATTTGCCAAATTAATTATGTCTAATATAAGCGATGATAGAGGGCAATGGACAATAAAAGGTTTCATCGATATATACAAAAATATTTATACACTGTCATCAGATACAAAA
>JAGODS010000178.1 GCA_017998135.1 Bacteroidales bacterium | reverse complement strand
GTATTATGGCAAGGCGCATTGTTAACTATGCCGAAAATGAAAAAATATTTAAACAGGGTGAAGAGCTTGGCTTTATCAAATTCGGCTCTCGTATTGATCTGCTTTTACCGTTGGATGCAGATATTAAAGTGAAAATCGGACAAAAAGTTACAGGTAGAAAAACTATTATTGCAAGTTTCTGATCATATTAAATAATGAGAGCACTAAATGATTTGGGCTAAAGCCCTGATAATGTGAGGAAAATATCTATACCCCTATCTTTAGATAGGGGCTATTGATAATCAAAGGATTAAAAAAAATATTAAATAATTTTAGACTTTTTAAAGTAGTCTCATTTATGATTATTTTTTTATCATAGAGTACTCTAAAAAAACAAAATATAACTTCCAGGGCGTTAAGATGCAAAGAATTATATTTGAAAACCAATATTTTATAAATTTATATTAATTGAAATATAATAAAAAGAGATTTTTTATTGTGGTCTCATTAATTAATAAATATTTGGTATATTTGCAGCAAATTATATTTTATTAATTATATGAAAACACTATTAATTATTCTATCTTTTATTATTTTATCAGTCGTTACTGTTCAATCGCAGACTTATAATAAGAATTATGCTGATGGTATGCTTTATGTTAAATTAAAGAAACCTATAGATGAAACGCACTTAAACAAGAATAGCAGGAGCAATTGTTTTATTGATTTACAGGCTAAGTTTCCAGCTATCAGTTCTATTAAATCTTTTGTAACATTAAAAGAAGCTTCCGAAGATTTGAAATTGATTTATTTAATTGAATTTTCTGATTATGCTTTGATAGATGAGATAATAAAAGTATTGGAAAATGATAGCAGAATAGCTTATGTTGAGAAAGTCAATATGCAATTTACCACTTATTATCCTAATGATGAGTTTTATAACGCTACGGTTTCAAGCGTGTCTGTGCAATGGTATCTTGATGTAATCAAAGCCGAGCAGGCTTGGGATATTTCAAAAGGCAGCGCTGATATAAAGGTAGCTGTTATTGATAATGCGGTTTGGGCTAAGCATGAAGACCTTAAAAATAAAATTGTTAAACAATATAATAGTATCACTCAAAAGGAAGGTGATAGTAATCCGCCGACAAGTGTGCCTGCTGATAATAGTCAGCTTGCTCAGCAATGGTCGCACGGTACGCATTGTGCGGGGCTGGTTGGCGCTGAAACTAATAATAATTTAGGAATAGCTTCCATAGGGCATAATATCAGTATTATTGGCATAAGAGCTGCTAATGACAATATGAATCTTTCGTCTGCATCAACAATGCCGGGGGTTATGTGGGCTGCTGACAACGGAGCTAAGGTTATAAGTATGTCTTATCGTTCGGATAATTATTCGCAGACCGAAGATCAGGTATTTCAGGCTTGTAAGGATTTGGGAATAGTGCTTGTCGCTGCCGCCGGCAATCTTGGAACAACGCAGATAAGTTATCCTGCAAATTATTCATCTGTTATATCTGTCGCCGCAACTAATTCCAATGACCAGCTTTGGGAATTGTCAGAATACGGCGATTGGGTTGATATAGCTGCTCCAGGTGGTTATGCAGTAGGACCGGGTCTTTATATGGTAAGCACTACTTATTGTTTGCCTTATACACTGACAAGTTTCCCTGCTAACAAGCACTATGACGGTATGTCGGGGACTTCTATGGCTTGTCCATTGACAGCAGGTTTATGCGGGCTTTTGCTTTCAAAAAATCCTTCTGTTTCGCCTGACCAAATCAAACAATGTCTGATATCAACTTCCGACCCTTTAAGCGGCTCTAAAACTATTAAGCCCGGTAGTGGTAGGATTAATGCTTATAAAGCAATGCAATGCGTCTCTGCTATTGTTCAGAAAAAACCTACTGCCAATTTTACAGCCAATACAACAACAATCGTTAAAAACGGCACTGTATATTTCAGCGACCTTTCCCTTGATGCTCCCGATAAATGGGAATGGACCTTTGAAGGCGGTGAACCTGCTTTTTCCAATAAACAACATCCGTCTGTTCTTTATAAGAACACAGGTAAATACAGTGTAACTCTAAAGGTATCCAATTCAATAGGCAGCGATACTAAAACAATTATAGAATATATTAATGTAGGAATGATAGATACAATATGCTCCACATTACATTATCCATTTACAGGTACTGCTTCGCTGGCTTCTATTTCAGGTGGCGGCGGCTATTGGACAGGAACTAATAATTTTAAACACCTTGCCAAAGCTGAATATTTTGAAACTGATAAAAAGGGGGCTATCAGCGAAGCCAGTTTTGCTATTGTTCAGGCTAAAGGAGTTGCCGAAGAAATAGAATTTGCCGTATGGGATAATAACGGTGCAAAAAATGGACCAGGTACCAAACTCGGTTCTACTTTTATTAATATGACTACTATTATTGATAATGCTTCTAAAAGTTTATATACAACTCCTGTGTTTAATCCACCTGTCAGCATAGACGGCTCTTTTTATCTTGGAATTATTTTACCTAAAACATCAGGAAACACGCTTGCAGTGCTTCATAATAAAAATGGTGAAACAAATCCAGGAACTGCCTGGCAACAACAGGAGGACGGTTCCTGGAATGCTATGTCAAGTCCGCCTGTTACCGAAGGCTCCGGGATGAATATATCTATGATGATTTTTCCTTCTCTTTGCAATATAAACACTAATATAACAGCCAAACCTGTGGCTAATTTTAAAGCATCTAAAACTGAAATTTATAAAGGCGAATCAATAGAGTTTACTGATTTATCAACAGGTACACCCACAAGCCGTAATTGGACTTTTGAGGGGGGTACGCCTTCTTCTTCAACCGAAACCAATCCACAAGTCTTTTATAACACGACAGGGAACTTTACTGTTTCTCTTTATGTCTCTAATACTCTCGGTAATGATACTAAAACAATTAATAGCTATATAAAGGTAAGCGAGCCGCCTGTTTACCAGTGCGACACTGTTTATAAATATTTCAAGGGTGACTGGGTTATATATGAAGTTTTAAATAAAGGAAAGTTTTATGGTTATATGTCGGGCAATAATGGCTGGGGCGATAATGCCAAAGCCGAATATTTTTCCAATGTAGAGCCTTACACTCAACTGCAGGGTGTAGAGATAGGCTTTGGTTTTGCTACTAAAAGCGATTCCGACCCTAATATAAAGATTGTTGTCTGGGATAATAAAGGGGCTAATTCATCCCCTGGCAATGAACTTAGTAGAGCTACTGTCAAATTATCCAAAATAATAGAAGATGTTAATAAGGATAAAAATACAGTAGTCTTTTTTCCATCAGCAATAGAAATTACTTCAGCTTTCTTTATTGGGGTTTTATTGCCAGTTGCTCCCGGCGATACGGTAGTTATTTACACCAATAAAGACAAACAGTCTGCAAGCTGCACAGCCTGGGAGCAACATTCGGACGACAGTAAATGGTATAAATATGAAGATTCCTGGGGCAAGCAGCTATCACATACTATTTTTCCCATTCTTTGCAAAACTGTTATTAATTCTGTTGATAATAATAAAATCGTGGCTCAATCTTGTAGCATTTATCCTAATCCTGCTAAAGACAAACTTTTTATTAAATTAAATTCGGGTGAGGAGAATTTTAGTATAACTGTTTTTAATTTACAGGGTCAGGATGTTTATAATTTTAAAATAAATAATAATCACAACGAAATAGATATCAGCTCTCTTGAAGCAGGAGTTTATTTTATTAAGATTACTAATTCTACCGGGTTTTTTACACGAAAGTTTATTAAATCAGGTAACGGTAGATAATTTGACGTTGTTTTCAAATCTTTAAAATTTATTAGGCTTGAGTTAACTGTTAGGCTTTTTTTCTCTTTTCAAAATTGTTAATAAATATTTTATGTCATTTAGCATAAAACATTATAATATTACAATCCGAAATTTAAAAAATAAAACTATGTCATCTTTCATAATAACAGGCGGTAATAAATTAAAAGGCGAGATAAAACCCCAGGGCGCTAAAAATGAGGCATTGCAGATAATAGCTGCCTGTCTGCTAACGCCTTGTGAAGTTGAAATATCTAACATCCCCGATATAGTTGATGTTAATAAACTTATAGCTTTGCTTACCGACTTGGGCGTCAGCGTAAATAGGCTTGCCAAGGATACTTATACTTTCAAGGCTGATAAAATAAATCTTGATTATCTCAATTCTTTGGAATTTTGTAAAAAGGCGGCTGCTTTGAGAGGCTCCATCCTCATTGTAGGTCCTCTCTTATCGCGTTTTGGCAAAGCCTTTATACCAAATCCGGGAGGAGATAAAATAGGCAGGCGGCGCTTAGATACTCATTTTATAGGATTACAAAAGCTCGGAGCCGAATTTAATTATGATTATAAAAAGAACTTTTACAAAGTAAAAGCCGATAAGCTTAAGGGCACTTATTTATTGCTTGATGAAGCGTCGGTTACAGGAACCGCAAACCTTATAATGGCTGCGGTCCTTGCTAAAGGTGTAACGACTATCTTTAATGCAGCTTGCGAGCCTTATATACAGCAATTATGTAAGATGCTTTCGGCAATGGGTGCCAAAATACAGGGAATAGGCTCTAACCTGTTGACAATAGAAGGAGTTGCCGAACTGGGCGGCACCAAACATAAGTTATTGTCAGATATGATAGAAGTAGGCTCTTTTATCGGGCTGGCTGCAATGACAGGCTCGGAATTGCATATAAAGAACCCAGGCTGGGACGACCTCGCCAATATTCCTAAAGTCTTCGAAACACTCGGAATTGAGATTGTCAGACAAGGAGACGATATGTTGATTCCTGCTAAGGAAAATTACGAAATAGAGAAATTTATTGATGGGTCCATACTCACTATCTCCGATGCTCCCTGGCCCGGTTTTACCCCGGACCTGCTTAGTATAGCTTTAGTAGTCGCTACTCAAGCTAAAGGCAGTGTCCTTATCCATCAGAAGATGTTTGAGAGCCGTCTCTTCTTTGTTGATAAACTTATAGATATGGGGGCGCAGATTATATTATGCGACCCGCACAGGGCGACTGTTATCGGTCTTAACAGGCAATATCAGCTTAAAGGTATAAAAATGGTTTCCCCTGACATTAGGGCAGGAGTCGCCTTATTAATTGCAGCTCTCTCAGCTGAAGGAACAAGCATTATTGATAATATTGAGCAGATTGACCGCGGATATCAGGATATTGACGAACGTCTCCGCTCTCTCGGAGCCGATATCAAAAGAAATGATAATTAATTTTTTTTATTTTTTATTTTTAAATCTATCCTAAATTATTTAAACAAATCCAATTCATTAGATTTTTCAAATATTTTGTTAAATTTGGAATAAAGAAAAATAAATTATCATTCAACCCCGAAGGGGTGTCAGTATGGTAGAATAAAGAAGAACGAATAATCATTTAACCCCGAAGGGGTGTCAGTATGGTAGGAATAAAGA